>JAEUIK010000364.1 GCA_016793185.1 Planctomycetaceae bacterium
GGGGGGGGGAGTGTCCGATTGGCAGGGTGCTGGCGGGCTGCGAGAGGCTGACCTCACCGAGGGTAGCGTGTGATCTCGGTGTGGCTGGCGGATTACGGCTGAAGCAGAAACTCCACGATCGTCAGGGCTATTCTGCCCAAAAAGTGGGCGGCGCGACGAGACAGAAACATCACGCCGACGATCACGATCACGACGACCGTACCCAGGCACAATAGTGGGAAGACACCACCGCCGTAGCGGTCCACTAGATGCATTGTCCACCGAAGCAGCCCGAACGCCGCCGAGAAGCACAGGATCGACGCGAACAGATACCACAGGCGAAATGGAAACCGCCCATCCGGCTCGGATTCTCGGTCGGACTTCTTGCGCCCTGAGGGGTTGTCTGTCATGCGAGTTACTCTGGGGGTCGAGCGGGCCATTGCGGCGTTGGCTGCACTCCAGGCTCTGCCCGGTACGGATTCTCCTGCATCAGCGCACCCTCCCGGCAGCTAATCCCCACTCGCTTGCTGGACCAACTCGCCGATTCGCCGCGCGAAGTACGCGGGATTGTGCCGGATCTCGTCCATCATGCGGCGGGCGGCGCCGTTGGGGGGCTTGAGCGATTGCTCCCAGTCGCGGACGGCGCCGAGCGACACCCCCAAGAACTCGGCAAACACAGCCTGGCTTGCGCCCAGCGCCTGACGCGCCGCCAGCACATCGGTCGCCGTGTAGGGCGCGGGTCCCAGGCTGCCCGCAACGTCGCGAACGGTGAGTTTTTCGCCCAGCGTCTGCCAGTCGTTCGTGGACTTGAGCTGGTTGGTGAACTTGTTCAGCCGGCCCAGAATCTCGTCGCCGAAGGTCCGCTCGCCCGAGCGTTTAGCGCGGCGGCTCGCCCGCGCTGGTCGCTGCGAGCCAGCTTTCGACTTGGGCGAGGTATGTTTTGATCCCTTGCCGTTCGCGCTGGGTGAGGTTGTCTTTGATTGCTTTGCCATAGGCTCGCACCAAGAGTACGACGCAGTAGCGCGGAAACGTCGCATTAACAGACTCGGATCGCTCCCCGCTTGCCGATGGATTCTCCGGCTGGGGCAAATCGCAGCTTGCGCAGACCACCCGTGCCCCGCATCACAGGCGCCACCGGCGACTTCATGATCTGACTTTGCAAGTCCCAGAGGTCGTGCTCGAGATCGAGCCCTAGCTCCTGCCAGTCGTCGCCGAACTCGTCGAGTTCGACGAAGCGGACGAAGCGCCGGTACTCGGCCGGATCGGGCGACGGCGAACGAGGCATGCGCAGCCCCTCACGCAATCACCGGCCTCGACGCTTAATTATACTGCCTGGCAGTATATTTTCAAATCCCGCGCCGAACCGCCGACAGCGACACCGTAGCGCCAACGCGCAGTGCGAGGTAGCTCGAGACTACCGCTTGTTTGCGGCTCCGCGGACCACTCCTGCGGGGCCGAGCCCGAACGCCGATACCGGCTCCCGAGTCCCCCGGGAGCGCGTTTTACCCGGCAGGCGACGTCGAAGACCGCCGTGCCGGCAGCCGGGTCGAATTCCACCGACAGCGACCAATGGCTCGTCCCCGCCATGCCGACCAGGAGCGCCAACTGCTTGCCGTCGGGACGCGCTTCGAGATGCAATTCCTGCAGCGGCGGACTGGGAGGCCAATCCTCCTCGGGCGTTCCCTCGATCGACTCGAAAACAACAGTCCGCTGGAGTCGGGCTCCGTGACCCCGAGCGGCATCGATCGCCGCTGCGTCGACCCGGTCCTTGCCCGGTGAGTGAGAGAGAACGGGACCGGACTCGGAGAGGCCAGCTCCAGATGAAGACGAAGACGAGGCGTCACGCGCCATCGCGCGGTGGTTGTCCGAGTCAGCCTCGACGCCGATCCGGTGCCCCCAGCGGTCGCCTTGCCAGGTGAACTCGATCCAGAGTCCGCCGCCGGAGAGCATTACCGGCGCGGTCACTTGGCGGGCCCCTTCTGCTCGCGCAGGAACGCATCCAGAAAGCCCTGGATGTTGCCATCCATCACGCTTTGGAAACTCCCCACCAGAAAGCCCGTGCGGGCATCCTTGACGCGCTGATCGGGATGCAGGAAGTAATTGCGGATCTGCGAGCCGAAGCCGACCTTCGGCTGCAGGTTGTACTTGGCCGCTTCCTCGGCTTCGCGCTTTTCTTCCTGTTGACGCGCCAGGCGGGCGCGGAGCATCTTCAGAGCGGTCGCCCGATTCTTGTGCTGGCTGCGCTCGTTCTGGCATTGCACGACGATGCCGCTGGGAAAGTGCGTCAAGCGAATCGCGCTCGAGGTCTTGTTGACGTGCTGCCCGCCGGCGCCGCTGGCGCGAAAGACGTCTTCGCGGATGTCCTCGTCGCGCAGTTCGACTGCGGCGCTCTCGCCCACCTCGGGGGCTACGTCGACCGCGGCGAAGCTCGTCTGTCGCTTCCCCTCGGCGTTGAAGGGACTGATCCGCACCAGGCGATGGATGCCGGTCTCGCCCTTGAGATAGCCATACGCCATCGGCCCGCGGATCGCCAGCGTGGCGCTCTGGATGCCGGCTTCGAGATTGTCTTGCCGATCGAGGACCTCGACGTCGTAGTCGCGGCCGGCCGCCCAGCGCGCGTACATGTTCAACAGCATCTCGGCCCAGTCGTTGGCGTCGACGCCGCCATCGCGGGCGTTGATCGTGAGGATCGCGTTGCTGGCGTCGTGCGGACCGCTGAGCAGGCTCTTTAGCTCGAGATCCTCGAGCAGCGGTTCGAGCCGCTCCAGCTCGTGCGGAACCTCGGCCGCGAAGCTCTCGTCCTCGTCGGCCATCTCGAGCATCGTCCGCAGGTCGTCGGCTCCTTTCACCAGGGTCGCCAGCGGCTTGAGCAGCGAGTTCAGGGCCTTGAGCTCGGCCACGGTCTCCTGGGCCTGCTCGGGATTATCCCAAAAACCTGGGGCGGCCATCCGGGCTTCGATCTCGGCCCCCTTGGCCTGCTTGGCGGGGTAGTCAAAGAAACTCTCGCAACTGCGAGACTCGCTGCTGGAGGGCCTGGGCGCGGTCGGTCGTTTCTTTGTCCAAAGCGATGACTCCTGCAAGCGTGACGCGTGGGCGCGATCCGAGAACCCCTTGCGGGTTCCCGAAGGCACCCTTCCCCGGCGGACCCCGGGGCCGCCGCAACTCAATATATCGGGGTGGCCGGCACCCGGCGAGGTGACAGCATTCGCCCCCCTGGGTCTCGCGCTTGTTAAACCAGGCAAACTTTGCCGACGACAAGCCTCGCAGCCAAGCTGCCGCTCCGGCACCGCCGATACGTTCGATAGTACCCGCACAACCGGCAGACTTCGCCACGTGATTTCCCCCGCGGCAATCGAGTGGCGGCGCCGGCGGCACCCAGAAAAACTCTAGACCAGTCGAGCACTCAACCTGGTGGGGGGTCGACGTTCTCCTGTCCGCACGGGAGCGACGGACCGCCACTGCCGGGGGCTCGCCCGCAGCTTCCCATGCGACTGTTCGCATCGCTGGCCACACGCCTGAGCGGCGGCACCCATCCCCGCGCGGTCAGCCTGGCAGTCTTCCTCGGACTCTTGGCTGGCTTCATCCAGGGCTGGAACCTCTCGCTGGCGGCGCTGTTCGTCCTGATCGTGCTGCTGGATGTCCGCAGCCGCGTAGCGATCACCTGCTGGATGATTGGCCTGGGGCTGTCGTGGCTGTTGGCGCCGGTCACGTTTCTGCTGGGGCGCGTGGTGCTCGACCTCACGCCGTTGGGAACGTACCTCGGTCAACTCGCCGACGGCCGTGTCGCGGCCCTGTTCGGATGGGATCGCTACACCGTTGTCGGGGGACTCTTGATCGGCCTGGCCATCGCCTGGCCGGCCAGCAGTCTGCTCACGCGGGGAGTCCGCCGCACGCGCCGATTGTTGCACTCGGCACGCGAGCTGCGCGCCCGGTTGACGGCCGACGAGATGCCTGCCGTGATCGCCTTTCCCCGCTCGCGCATTTCGCGGCGGGCGCGATTTGCGGACTGGCTGCGCGGACGGAATGTCGATGCGACCCAGCCGTCACCAGAACGACTCTTCCGGCCCGGCGGTTTGCCGGCCGCAGCGGCCGTCGCCGCGACCGTGGCCGCGATCGCCTTCTGGCAGGTTCCCCGCTTGACCAGCGGACGGCTCTACCTGGCGATGCAGGCCGCGAACCAGGCCCGGCTCGAAGCGGGGACATTCGAACTGGCACTCTGGAACGGCCGGCTCGAAATCCACGACCTGCGCCTCGCCGACCCGAATTGCCTGACCCACGACCGGCTCCGCGTCGCCCAGCTCCGCGCCGACATCGACCCCGCGGCGCTGCTGCGCGGTTGCCTCGCCGTGAAGCGCCTCGACGTGACGGGCGTGCGGACCCAGGTCGAGCGTGCGTGCGCCGCCGCACCGCTGGCGACCGCTTGCCCGCTCGAGTATGCCTGCGACGCATCGACCGAGATGCTCGCCCCGCTGGCCATGCCGCAGGAATCGCCGGGAGTCGAGGCGTGCCTGACCCACTGGTCCGAGGTGCAGGCCGGCCTGTCGCGGCTGGGCGCGGCGTTGGCGCAGATCCAGCGCCTGCAAGAGGAACACCCGCAGCCCGCCCTCCCGTTGTCGCTCTTG
>JAEUIK010000369.1 GCA_016793185.1 Planctomycetaceae bacterium
GCCGTTAGCCCCTGAAAAATACCCTAACGGCCTGACCAGAGCCCGGCAAGGTGTACCTGGCGTGAACAACCCCCACCTTGAGAGGGGGATGCACGCTGGCCTGGCCGGTTCTCCGCGGCAGGGTGGCTCGGTTGGCGACCGTTCCTTCTAGATCGTCGGTCGCAGGGCCCGGAAAACAACCAATTCTCCCCTAACGGCTCTGAACGAGTGCCTGGGGCTCAACTCCCACGGATTCCCAGCTACCGTGTTTTCCGCCAGCTTTCCAGAGATCCCCCAGTTCGCCGCGCCCCAGCTCGTTGGCAATGATGCTGGCCAGCGGCTCGGGCGCGACCAGGCCGATCACTCCCTGCTTGTGCTTCTTCAGGAGCTTTTTCAAGGCGGCGATCACGCGCTGCCGCGCGGCTGAGACCGTTTCGCCCGCCGGCGGGCAGATCAGCTCGGGCTGTTCCTGCCACTGGCGGTAGACGCGGGGATGCTTGCGCTTGACTTCGTCGACCATCATCCCTTGCCAGAGTCCGTGGTCGAGATTCCGCATGTTCTCGAGCTTCTTGAGCGGAACGTCGAGGGCCGCGGCGATGGCCGTGGCGGTCTGCAGCGCCGGCTGGCAGGTGCAGGAGTAGATCGCTTCGAGATGCCGGTCGCGGAGCTGCTCGATCTCGCGCGCCACCTCGGAGTTCCCCTCGGCATTGAGCGGAATATCGAGCGTTCCCTGGATGCGTCCGGTCGCGTCGTAATCCGTCGAACCCGGACGAATCAGCACTATCTCCAACATAGCTTGCTTACAGCAACCTCATGAACCGTGGGCCAGGCGCGACAACTCGCGCACCCGAGCCAAGTAGTCGGAATGTTTGAAGATGGCCGACCCAACCACCAACAGATCGGCGCCGGCGGCGGCGCACTCGGCGATCGTCGCGTCATTGACGCCGCCATCGACTTCCAAGAGCACTTCACTTCCCAAGCGGGCGCGCAGCTCGCGCAACTTGGACAGGGCGACGCGCTCGAACTTTTGCCCGCCAAAACCAGGCTCGACGCTCATCACCAGCACGAGATCGCACAAGTCGAAGCAACACTCGAGCGCGGCGATCGGCGTGCCCGGATTGAGCGCCATGCCGGCGATCGCCCCGCAGTCGCGAATCGCCTCGAGCGCCTGCCGCGGATCGGCCACGGCCTCGCGATGGATGGTGATCAGATCCGCCCCCGCCTGGCGATAGCGCCGGATGTACTCCCGCGGATTATCGATCATCAGGTGCACTTCGAGCGGCAGCTTCGTCAGCCGGCGGACAGTCTCGACGACCGGCAGCCCGTAGCTCAGATTCGGGACGAAGTGCCCATCCATCACGTCGAGGTGCAGCGTGGGGACGTCGGTCTCTTCGAGGCGGCGAATTTCGCGCTTGAGGTTGCCGAAGTCGCACATCAGCAGCGAGGGAGCGATGGCGGGAGCCACGGTCCGCAAGGCGGACAGCTCGTCAGATCGCGTCGTGCCACAGCCGAGCTGCTCAATCACGGTCGCTTGCCGATCGAAACTGAAGCACGCACCGCCGGGCCATCGCCCGCAGCGGCGCGCAGGGTCGCCAATTCATGGGAGCCACGAAGGGAATTCCAGCCGGGCCGAAGAAAAGGAGACCGGCGAGACTCTTGAAACATATCCCACCGCGACGAGCGCGGCCAAGATGGACTGAGCAATTCCGGTCGCACCGACCTGTCTGGGCGGCGCGGCCGACCAATTCAGTCTAGCAACCGCCGGAGGCTTCGCCAGTCCGGAGCCTGGCAATTCTGCCGCCCCCCCGCACCCAGGGCTGCCGTGTTTACCGCTGCCGCAAACTAGGCAGCTTACGTGAGTTGCGGCCAGCTCCACGCCGCGATTCAGCGGCCGCCTGCCGTCGACAAGCGGTGCTCGAGCAGCCAGGCGACCGCCTCGGGGAGCGTGCTCCCCACCACCAGCGTATGTCCGAAGCCGGGCATTCTGCGCAACTCGACCGGCAAGCCCGCGTGCTGGGCTTTTTCCGCGGCGGATATCAACCCTGCCGGGGGAATCACCGCGTCCAGCTCGGCGACGACTGCCAGCACGGGCGGGATCCCATTCTTTCCCTGGTAACCGCCGCCGCCTGCCAGGCAGCAGGCGGCCGCGATCTTGTCGGGCATAGCCCGCGCCAGGGATGCGGTGGCGCCTGCCCCCATTGAGTGGCCCAAGACGTAGATCCGGGCCGGATCGATCTGGTAATTCGCCCCCAGTTCGGCCACGAGTCGGGTGAAGTTCTCCGGATTGCCGCCGAACTTGTTGGTGGTCGGACTGGCGATCAGCACGCCGTGCTGATCGGCGAGGCGCTTGATCAACCCGACGCCGTATCCTTCGAGAAACATATTCTCGTCCCCCCCGGCGCCGTGCAACACGATCAACAGCGGAGCGGGCGTTTCGCTGGTCACCGCGGCCGGAGCGTAGACGCGGAGCGGGATTTGGCCCTTCCCCTCGCCGAGCACGCGCCAATAATCTCCCGCGCGGCGCGAGTAGGGATCCAGACCCTGTTCGAGCAGCTTCACCTCGGCCTCGACGTCGCGCGCCAAGCCATGCAGATCGGCCAGGAACTGCGCCGAATTGCTGTGCGAAAGCTGATCGGTCAGCAATGCATTCCGCGCCCGGCAACTGGTGAGCGCCGCAGCCAGCGCCGGCGTCTTCGGCATGACCGCGGCCAGGCGCCGCTCGTGGGCCTCGCGCAGCTCGGCGAGCGAGCCGCCGGCGACCGCGCTCACTTGCGCTACGGCCAGCGCCGGCCCGGAATCTGTCTGCAATTCGGCTCGATACAAACCGGCGACGAGACGATCGGCCGCGATCTCGATCGGCAACGTCTCGTCGACGACCAGCCCGGGCCCGACGCGGACCTGAAACGCACGCTCGAACACTGGCTCGGATTGGGGTCCGATCAGCCGGAGCTTCAAGGGAAGGTCGAGCGGCTGGTTGAACTGCGGTTCGTAGACCGTTTGCACGCGCGCCGTGGCCCCTGGCACTTGTCCGGCCCTCCAAACCTGCGGCTCGATCGAGACCCGTAGCGAGAACAACCCGCGCTGGAGATCCGTGGCTGGCTGCGGTTGCAACGACAGGGCCAGCTCCGAAAGCGTCCGCACGGCGTCGGCATTCTTGCCCGTAAAGAAAGCCAGGGTCGCCTGGTCGAAGATCTTGTTGACCTCGGCGTTGCGCTCTCCCTGGGGCGGGTGGGCAAAGTACGCCTGCTCGACGCGCAAATAGGCCGCGGCCAGATCGGCGCGCGTCACGCGCCCATTCACCACCTTGGCGGCGGCGCGCTCGGCGGCCTTATCCGCCGCAGATTTCGCCGGCGGGTTGTTGGTCGCGACGGGCGGATCAGCAGCAACGCCGCGGCCAGCGTCCGTACCGAACACTCCGACGATCGCAATCGCGCACCAAACCCGCGCGCACGCGCTACAGCGAGCCAGCATCGACATCGTGAACCCCCTCGAACGAGCACAGAAATGAGCGGAACGTGGCCAGCTGATTATGCCGCGCCGATCAACCCTCGCCGAGAGGCAGACCTATTTTCCCGCTTTCGGAGGCGCGGGCGTCGGCGGAGCCGGCTTCGCTGAGCCGGCAGCGGCCGGGGCGGCCTGCTCCGTCGCGGCGGGCTTGCCCGGGACGAGCTCGCCGGTCTCGGGGTGCAGGTAGGAGGCATTGCCGGTGAATTCGATCTTGGCCGCTTTCCGTTCTTCCGCTCCCAGCTGTTGGAAGAGATCGCGCCCCGCGTCGGCCTCGAGCTGCTGGCGCGCCGCTTGCCAGGTTTGTTTCCCTGGCTTGGCGTCGGTCGCCTGGATCAGATGGACGCCAAAGGGGGTGAGCACCGGCTGGCTGACCTCGCCGGGTTCGAGCGCAAAGGCGGCCTGCGCGAAGGGCTCGACCATCACGCCATGACGCGGAAAGAATCCCTGGTCGCCCCCATTGAGGCGGCTTGGCCCAGCCGAGTACTTGGCGGCCGCGGCCGCGAACGTCAATTTGCCATCGGCGATTTGCTGGCGAATCGCGTTCGCCTTGGCAAGCGCCGCCTCGACGGCGGCCGGATCGCGCGGGCCTTCGAGCCGGAGCAGGATGTGGCTCGCCCGCACCTCGCCCCCGTCGTATTGCCGGCGATGCGCGTCGAAGTATTTTGCCAGCGCCTCGTCCGTCAGTTGTTCCTTGACGTACTTCGGCCAACCCAGGTTCCAAACCAGCCGCTCGCGCAAGCTGGCTTCGGTCAGGCCGCGATCGCTGAGAAACTTCTCGAACGGCGTGCCTTCCTGTTGCATCCGCTTTTTCAAGCGTTCGATTTCGGCGTTGATCTCGGCGGGCTGAGGCGCCTTGCCCGATTTTTTCAGGAAGTTCTCAATCAGGCGCTGGTCGATCTGCTGGTTGAGGACCTGGGCTTCGAGCGCCGGCACGACGGCCACGGAACCGCCCAGTTGGCGAATCGTATTCACCAGGGCGCGGCGCAGCTCGCCCATCGTGATCGGATCGCCGTTGACGGTTGCCGCGACCGCGAGCCCGGGATCGGTGTCCGCGGCCCGCGTGGCAGTGGCGGGCACGGCCAGCCACCCGGCGATCGCGAGCGCAATGCCGAGCCCCACCCCGCAGATCCGACGCGCATCCATCACTGGCTGTGAGTTCGACATGCCGATCGCCATCTCCGCCTGGCAACGAACATCGCGAAGGAACCCACCGCGGCCAGTAGCAAGGTCGAGGGTTCCGGAACGGGTGAGAAGTTCAAGTATAGACTACTTCCGTTGTCGGCGGTGCTGAGCCAGAAATACCCGTTGCCCAGGGGGTTGAGGAATCCGGTCGTATCGAGCTGCAGCGGCGCTGCGGAGACCCGGTCGGCGGCGGCGCTCGC
>JAEUIK010000395.1 GCA_016793185.1 Planctomycetaceae bacterium
GCTCGCGACCGACTTCCCGCAGGCTCCGTCAGCCCCGAAGGCCAAGGGCGCCAAGGTTCGCCTCACCTCGGTCGGCAAGCCGATTGTGCTCAAGGGCCAAGGGGTCGATGGCAAGCCGGTCGAGCTCGCCAAGTACAAAGGTAAGGTCGTGCTGATCCACTACTGGGCGACCTGGTGTGAACCCTGCAAGGCCGACATGGCGCAGCTCAAGGAGCTCAAGGCCAAGTACACCAAGCCTGGTTTCGAGCTGATCGGCGTGAATCTCGACAGCAATGCCAAGGACGTGGGCGAGTACCTCAAGCAGAACCGCCTCCCCTGGGCGCAGATCTATGAGCCGGGGGGACTCGACAGCCGGCTGGCGAACGAACTGGGGATTCTCACCCTGCCGACAATGATCCTCGTTGACGAGAAGGGGAATGTCGTGGATCGCAATATCCACGTCACCCAGCTCGACAGCGAGCTGAAGAAGCGGCTCAAGTAGTCCGCCGCGGCATCGTAGATTAAAGATCCACCACGAAAGCCCAGGGAGTAACCTCCCTGGGTTTTCTTTTTTCCGCCAGAACCAACTACCTGGGATCACTCGCGGTTCGACGACTCATTCCGGGCCGGGAGCTGAGCGCCGACCTCGGCGAGCCACTGCCGTAGCTCCGTCCGCAAGGCGGCGACCTGGTCGGGCTGCTGCGCGGTCAGATCGTGTGCTTCCCCCTGATCGGCCGCCAGGTTGTACAGCTCGGCCCGATCGTCCTCGTAGTACTCGATCAGCTTCCAGTCTCCACGGCGGATCGCACTCGACGGCGTATTGGTCGGGTAGTAGTGGGGGTAATGCCAGTAAAGCACCTCGCGCGGCGCCGCGCTTTGCGGCTCCCGAAGCAGCCCGACGATGCTGCGGCCGTCGGCCTGCTGGGCCGCGTCAAGCGCCGGCGCGCCCCCAGCCAGCTCCAGCAGCGTGCGATAGAGATCCGTCAGGACGACCGGCCGATCGCACGTGGTTCCGGCGCCGGTCACGCCTGGTGCGCGCACGATCAACGGAACGCGGAGCCCTCCTTCATAGAGCGAGCCCTTTCCCGACCGCAGCGGATGATTGCTAGTGACGGGAACGCCGGGTTCGCGGCTCCAGGGATTCACGTAGCCGCCGTTGTCGCTGGCGAACACCAGGATCGTGCGGTCGGCGATGCCAGCCTGATCGACCGCCGCCAGCAACCGCCCCACGTTGTCGTCCAGATTCTTGACCATCGCCGCATACTTGGCGTTCTGATGCTGCAGCGCCGGCGTGAGCTTGCCGGCAAAGTGCGCGATCGCGTCGGCCGGGGCTTCGATCGGAGTGTGGACGCCATAGTGCCAGAGATTGAGAAAAAACGGACGCTCGCCGGCGCGCTGGATCACGTCGACGGCCACGTCGGTCAGCCGATCGGCGAGATAATCGCCTGGCTTTCCCCAGGGGAGTCCCGGCACGTACCGCTTCTCGCCGAAGCCTTCACCGCGAAACGGAAAGAAGTGCGTGGCCGGCGCGCCCCAATGATTGCCTCCCACGTGGAACTCGAAGCCATGCGCTTCGGGAAAGCCAGAGGCGTCGCCGAGGTGCCACTTACCGACGTGCGCGGTGAGATAGCCTTGGGCAGCCAACGCCTCAGCCAGCGTCGTTTCCTGGAACGCCAGATCGCCGCGCACCACCGGCGGCAGCAACTGCCGATCGCCGGGTGGATGGGCCGCAGCCTCGCGCCAGATCGTCATGTGCAACCGCGCGGGATGCTTGCCCGTGAGGATCGCCGCGCGGGTCGGAGTGCAAACTGGGGCCGGTGCATAGGCGTGCGTGAACCTGAGACTCGCGCGAGCGAGCCGATCGAGATGCGGCGTCTCGTGCAAGTCGGCCCCATAACATGCCAGGTCGGCCCAACCCAGATCGTCGGCCAGAACCAGAATAATGTTGGGGCGATTCGGCTGTGCTTGGAGCATCAGCGGGCTCAGCGCCACGCAGAGAACTGCGAGCGCGATTGTGCCTGAGCGCATCTGGGGCATCGTAAACCTCGTAAGTCGCGGGAATTCTTCTCCGCCAACCCTGTTGGGCGCGGAACGTCTCTCGTGGGGCCGAATCCGCCCGATGAATACTTTCACCCGTTGAAAACCGCTTGGCAACGACCGAAACTGGCCCCTGGCTCCCCCGTCGTCGCGGCCATTCGACAGGTTAACTCATGCGTAGCGCAGGTTCTCGGTTGTCCGTCGGTTGGGGGCTGGCCGCCTTGCTCGCTTGCGGGCTGACCGAGTCATCCTCCGGCGCGGCACCCGCAACGGCCAATTTTCCCCAGAAAGCGTGGACGTTCCGCCCGCCGGCCGAGATGGGTCTCGATGCCGGCCGACTCGACAAGATTGCCGAAGTCCTTGACGGTCGCGGTTGCATCGTCAAAGGGGGCTATGTCGTCAAATCGTGGGGAGACCAGGCAAAACGCG
>JAEUIK010000457.1 GCA_016793185.1 Planctomycetaceae bacterium
ACCCGCGATCAACGGATGGCCGACGCCCGCAGCCTGGCCGAACTGCTGGCCGCGCTCGACACGTTTCCCAAGCCGATCTTCGGACGCGTGCAAGGTTCGGCGTTCGGCGGGGGGCTGGGCTTGATCAGCGTTTGCGATCTGGCCATCGGCGTGACGACGGCCAAGTTTGCGCTCACGGAGGTGCGGTTGGGGCTGATCCCCGCCACGATCTCGCCGTACGTGGTCGCCCGCCTGGGCGTCCCGAATTCGCGGCGGGTGATGCTCAACGCCCGAGAGATGACCGGCCCCGAGGCGGCCCGTCTGGGGCTGCTGAGCGAGTGCGTCGTCCCGGATCAGTTGGACGCGGCCCTCGATCGCGAGATTGCGGCAGCGCTGAAGTGCGCACCTCAGGCGGTCGCCACGGCCAAGGAGCTGATTCGCTTCGTCAGCAAGCACGAGACGGCCGAGAACATCGCCTACACCGCCGAGCGTCTGGCCGACGCCTGGGAAAGCGACGAGCTGCAGGAAGGTATCGCTGGCTTCCTGATGAAGCGCAAGCCGAACTGGGATAAGTCGTAGGCAGCATCGAAGCCGGGCACAAAGGGAGTCGGGCCTTTCCGGCTCCTTTTCGCGCGCAGCGTACTTCGGCACGTGCCGCGGACCGTATCGTTCGCCTTTCCTACTTTCCGCTGTCGAGCAATGCTTCCGGAATTTCGACCAGCTTCGCGCGGAGGAATTCGCCCAGACCCTTGGCCTGCGGATCGTAACGGGTGCTCGACGAGACGCCCTCGCCCAAGAGCCCGACGACGACGAAGTTCAACGATCGCATGTTCGGCAGCTCGTAGCGGCGAATAGCCAGGCCTGCCGCCTCGGGCATCAGCTCGCGGAATCGGTCCACCGTCAAGAAGCCCGCGAGCCAGCGGTAGGCGGCTTCGTCGTTGGCCCAAAGGCCGACATTGGCATTGCCCCCCTTATCGCCCGACCGCGCGCCAATCAGGGTCCCGAGCGGCACTTTGCGAGTCTTGCCGACCGAGTCGACTGCGGGCGATTGCTGAACCGCGGCGGCGGCGTTCGCCGCGTCGCTCACATCGTTTTGCGATTTGGTATGCGGCACGGCGGTGCGGCTGCCTTCCTCGCTCACCACCCAATGTTCGACTTCAGTCGCCGGAACGAGCGCCGGCCAGTAGACGCCGTAGGGATTGGCTTCGCCCGGGGGCGTCGTCAGGTAGAACCCGGGGTAGCTCGCGAGCGCCATCTCGACGGCGGCGTTCGAGAACGGCCGGCCTACGAGTTGCGGATTCTGGCTCTTGGCCGTCGCCCGCAACAGCGCGCAGGCCTCGGTGTTGGTTTGCGGATCCGGCTTGTCGCTCCGGATCAGCTCGAACTCGAGCGCATCGAGCTGCTGGCCGCCTCCGAGGGCCTTGGTCAGCGTCTCGCGGGCGAGCGCGGCCTTGGCCTCGATGTCGAGTCCCGTCAGCACGAACGTCATCGAATTGCGGAACCCCCCCAGGTAGTTGATGCAGACCTTGATCGTCGCGGGGGCGGGATCCCCTTTCACGCCCGAGATCTCGACGCGGTCGGGTCCGAGCTGCTGGAGGCGAATCGAGTCGAACCGGGCAACCACGTCGGGGTTGAAGTAGGCGGGGCCATCGATCTCGTAAAGAAGTTGCGCCGAGACCGTGCCCACCGAGACCAATCCCCCCGTGTCGGGATGCTTGGTGATGACGGAACTGCCGTCAGCCCGCATTTCGGCAATGGGGAAGCCGGGATGTTCGAGACCGGGCACCTCGCGGAAAAAGGCGTAGTTGCCGCCGGTGCACTGGGTACCGCACTCGACAACATGACCGGCGATGACTGCGCCGGCGAGCTGGTCCCAGGCGTCGCGCTTCCAGCCGAAGTGCCAGGCCGCGGGACCGACGACCACCGAGGCGTCGGTGACGCGCGGACAGATGACCACGTTCGCCCCCTGGTTCAGCGCTTCGACAATGCCCCAGGCTCCCAGGTAGGCATTCGCGCTCACGATCATGCCTGACAATTCCGATAGCGGCACGCCGCGGTCGAGATGCTTGAGGGGGTGGCCAGCCGCCTGCAGCGCCGGCAGCTTGTCGAGGAGATTGTCCCCCTCGAGATGCGCGATCTTAGGGTGCAGTCCCAGCTTGGCCGCGAGGGCCCGAAGTTCGTTCGCCAATCCGGCGGGATTGAGGCCTCCCGCGTTGGTCACGATCTTCACGCCCCGCTCGAGCGCGAGCCCCAGGACGTCTTCCATCTGCTTCAGGAACGTGGTCGCGTATCCCCGGTTCGCGTCCTTCTGGCGGAGCTTCCAGAGAATCATCATCGTCAGCTCGGCCAGATAATCGCCCGTGAGGAAGTCGATCTCGCCCCCCTCGAGCATTTCGCGGGCGGCGGCGAGGCGATCGCCGTAGAAGCCGGAGCAGTTGGCAATGCGAAGTACGTTCGAATTGGATGGCATCGGTGCACTCACAGCAAAATCGGATCGGGCAGGACGGTCAGGCCGCCGGAGGGCTTAGTCGGCAGCGGCTTCCTCGATGACGGCCAACACGGCGCCGGCTTCGACGTGGCTCTTGAGCGACACGCGAATCTCGCTGACCGTACCCGCGAGGGGAGCGCTGACCGAGTGGAGCATTTTCATCGACTCGATGACGATGAGCGTGTCGCCGGCCGCAACCGGATCGCCGACCGCCACCTTGATCTGGTCGACCAGCCCCGGCAGCGGGGCGACGAGCGATCCCGCTTCGGCCGCGGCATCGGCCAACGGAAAGCGGTCAAGTTCCTTGAGTTCGCTTGAGCCGAGCGGGCTGTCAACGAAGAAACTCTGTCCGACTCGGTGGACCGAGTAGGTTCGCGCCAGGCCGGCTACTTCAAGTCGGACTTCACCGGACTGCGCTGCTGCGACTCGTGCGCCGGTCAATTCCTCGCCGTTGACGTGCAGTTCCAGCCGGTCGCGATGAAACGCGTAGCGGACGTCGATCGTGCCCTGCTCGCCTGAGAATCGAGCCGATTGCAATTGCGAGAGGTTGTTGCGCCAGCCGCTGGGGACGTGCTGGGCGACTAGCGCGCCGGCGCGCCGTTCGGCTTGTGCCGCCAGGGCCGCCGCGGCGGCATGCAGGCGCTCGGCCGCGGCATCCGCAGTCGGGGCGCCAAGCTCGGCCGGAGGATTCCGCTCGAGAAAGTGGGTGTCGGTGTCGCCCGCGAGAAACTCGGGATGCTCGAGAATTCGCACCAACAGGTCGCGATTCGTCCGCAGACCATGGATCTGCGACGCCGCCAAACCCCGCGCTAGCCGCCGGGCGGCCTCGTCGCGCGTCGGTGCGTGCACGATGAATTTGGCGAGCATGGCGTCGTAGTACGGCGTGACTTCCGATCCAGAGACGACGCCCGCGTCGACGCGCAAGCCGGGCAGGGTGGGCATCTGGAAGCGTTCGAGTCTTCCCGTGGCGGGCATGAATTCGCGGCGCGGGTCCTCGGCGTAGAGCCGGACCTCAATGGCATGCCCGCGGCGCTGCAAATTGGCAGCCGTGTCGGCGAGCGATGCCCCCTGGGCGACCTCAATCTGCAACCGCACCAGGTCGAGCCCCGTGATGCACTCGGTGACGGGATGCTCCACCTGCAAACGGGTGTTCACCTCGAGAAAGTAGAACGTTTTGTCGGGCGTGAGCAGAAACTCGACCGTTCCTGCGCCGACGTATCCGATGGCCTCGCCCGCGCGGACGGCGGCCGCTCCCATGGCGGCGCGGAGCGCGTCGTCGAGAGCCGTCGAAGGGCTTTCCTCGACGATTTTCTGATAACGGCGCTGGATCGAGCACTCGCGCTCGAACAAGTGAATGACCTTGCCGTGCTGGTCGCCGAAAATCTGGAACTCGATGTGCCGGGGGGCCTCGACATAGGGCTCGACAAAGACCGCCGCACTGCCGAAACCTGCCAGCGATTCGCGCTGCGCCGCGGCGAGGTTCTCGGTCCAGGCTGCGGCGTCGCGGACGATCCGCATCCCCCGGCCGCCTCCGCCCGCCGAGGCCTTGATCAAGACCGGCCAGCCGAGCCGCTCGATCTCCTGCAGCAGATTCGCCGACGGCTTCTCGGGGATCTCGATGCTCGGGAGGACAGGCACTCCCGAGTCGCGCATCAGCCGCTTGGCTTCGATCTTGGACCCCATCGCGGCAATGGCGGCCGCGGGGGGACCCAGGAAGGTGAGGCCGGCGGCCGCGCACTGCCGCGCGAATTCGGCGTTCTCGGAGAGGAAGCCATAACCCGGGTGGATGGCGTCCGCGTGCGAACGGGCGGCCGCGGCCAGGATCTTCTCGATCTGCAGGTACGACTCGCCCGGCGTGGCCCCGCCCAGGGGGACGGCTTCGTCTGCCTCGGCAACAAAGGGCGCGTGACGATCGGGGTCCGCGAACACGGCCACGGTGGGGATCCCCATCTCGCGGCAGGTGCGGATCACGCGCCTGGCAATTTCACCCCGGTTGGCAATCAGAATCTTGTTCATCCGCGCGTCGATCTCAAATCGCTGGTCGCTGGTTGGCTCGATTTCAGAACCGCGGGGCCCGACGCCCCGGCATGCCTACATTCGGAACACGCCAAAGTGCCTGGCGCCGCGCACCTCGTTCGAGTGGCTCGCACTCAGGGCCAGGGCCAGCACGGTGCGGGTGTCGCGCGGGTCGATGATGCCGTCGTCATAAACCCGGGCGCTGTTGAACACCGCCAACGATTCCTGTTCGATCTGGTTCTCGACGTAGGCACGTTGGAAGGCGTCGGCCTGTTCATCGAACGGGCGGCCCGCCGCCGCCGCCGCGGCGCGTGAGACCAGCGACATGACGCCGGCCAGCTGTTGGGGGCCCATCACGGCGGTCTTGGCGTTCGGCCAGGCAAAGAGGAAGCGTGGGTTGTAGGCGCGGCCGCACATTCCGTAGTTGCCGGCCCCGTACGACGCACCGATCTGCAGGGTGATGTGCGGCACTTTACTGTTCGACACGGCGTTGATCATCATCGCTCCGTGCTTGATGATCCCACCCTGTTCGTATTTCTTGCCGACCATGTAGCCAGTCACGTTCTGGATGAACAAGAGCGGCAGGTCGCGCTGGTTGGCGAGTTGAATGAACTGCGTCGCCTTCTGCGATTCCTCGCTGAAAAGCACCCCCTGCGCGTTCGCGAGCACGCCCACGGGGAATCCATGGATCGAGGCCCAGCCAGTGATCAGGCTGGTGCCATAGAGGGGTTTGAACTCGTCGAACTCCGAGCCGTCGAAGATCCGCGCCAGGATCTCGCGCATGTCGACGGGAATCTTCAAGTCGGCCGGCGCCAGCCCCAGGAGGTCTTCGGCATCGTAGCGCGGCTCGGCAAAGCAGGGTTTGGGCCGCGGTCCCAGCTTGCTCCAATTCAAGTCGGCCACGATCCTGCGCCCGAGTCGCAAGGCGTCGAGCTCGTCGACGGCCAGTTCGTCGGCCAGTCCCGAGATGCGGGCGTGCATCTCAGCGCCGCCGAGTTCCTCATCGTTCGACTCTTCGCCGGTGGCCATCTTCACCAACGGCGGGCCCCCCAGGAAGACTTTGGCGCGCTCCTTGACGAGCACGGCGTAGTCGCACATCGCCGGGTTGTAGGCGCCGCCGGCCGTCGAGTTGCCAAAGACCAGGGCGATCGTCGGAATTCCGGCGGCCGAGAGCTGCGTCAGATCGCGGAACAGCGCACCACCCGGAACGAAAATCTCGGCCTGCTTGGGGAGGTCCGCGCCTCCGCTTTCGACCAGGAAAAGCAGCGGCAGGCGATTGGTGCGGCAGATCTCGATCGCCCGCGTGATACGCTTACCGCTGAAGGGATTGACCGAACCGCCGCGGACGGTGGGGTCGTTGGCCAGGATCACGCACTCGACGCCCGACACAACCCCGACACCGGTGACGACCGATCCGCCGATGGGATACTCGGTCCCGGCGGCCGTCAGCGGCGAGAGCTCGAGGAAGTAAGCGTCACGGTCCAGCAGCAGTTCGATGCGCTCCCGGGCGAGGAGCTTGCCGCGCTCGTGATGGCGCTTGACGTACTTTTCGCCGCCCGCGGCGCGCGCTTCCGCCAGCAGCTTATCCAACAGCTTGAGCTGCTCGAGCATCGCCTCGCGGTTCGCCTGGTAGACGGGGCCGTGGCGGTCGATCCGCGTGGGTAGAATCTGCCGAGTCACTTGGTGCCGAACTCCCTCAGAGAAAGGATCCTCAGAACCTACCGGCCCGCGCGCGGGTCGTCAAGTATGTGGCTTGCCGCCGCCGGCGCGGGGAGAAACTTGACGCCCCCGGCCGGGCGGTCTGTAATGCCCCGACGGGCCACGCCTTTCGCGCTCTTTTGCTTCGGTCGGAGACCTATTCGATGTGTGCCATTGCGTCCGCGGCGACTTCAGAATCTTCAACCGGCACGCCCACGCACTTTTTGTTCGCGGAGGAGCATCAGGCGTTTCGCAAGACAATCCGGCAATTCCTCGAGCGCGAAGTGAATCCCCACGCCGACGCCTGGGAAGAGGCCGGCAGAATGCCCAAGGAAATGTTCCTCAGAGGGGGCGCGCTGGGGTTTTTCGGCCACTGCGTGCCCGAGGAGTACGGCGGGCATGGCGGCGACTGCCGCTGGGCGGTGGTGCTGGCCGAGGAATTGTCGCACGCGCGGACCAGCGGGGTCGGCATGGGATTTGGCGCCCACAGCGAGATCGCCATGCCGCACCTGGTCAAGTTTGGCACGCCGGCCCAGAAGGCGAAGTATCTTCCCGATCTGGTCACGGGGCGAAAAGTCGCAGCGCTGGGTATCACTGAGCCGGGTGCCGGGAGCAACGTCGCCGGGATCCAAACCCGCGCCGTGCGCGACGGCAGCGGCTGGCGCCTGAGCGGGTCCAAGATCTTCATCACCAATTCGCTCAACGCCGACCTGTTCTTCGTCGCCTGCAAAACGAATCCCGATCTCGGACATCGCGGCATGAGCATGTTCCTGGTCGACCGCAACCTGCCGGGCTTCACCATCGAAGAGATGAAGGGAAAGCTCGGCCGTCGCGGCTCTGACACCGGTCTCCTGACGTTCGACTCGGTACCGCTGGCCGCCGATGCCCTGCTGGGCGAAGAGAACCGCGGCTTCTACCAGGTGATGAAGGGCTTCGAGAACGAACGGCTGACGATCGCCGCGGGTTGCGTCGGCGCGGCCGATTACGCCCTCGAGCAAACCAAACAGTACATCCAATCGCGCCCGTTCGGGTTCGGACATCTCTCCGACATGCAGGTCACTAAGCAGCGGATGGCGAAGAACTACATGGAAATTGAAGCGGCGCGGCAACTGGTCCATGCCACGGCCTGGCGGATCGTGCAGGGAATACCGAGCCTCAAGGAAGTCGCCATGGCCAAGGCCTTCGCTTCCGAGGCTGCCATGCGCGTCATTGACGACTGCCTGCAATTGCACGGCGGGTACGGCTACTTCGCCGACTACCAGATCGAGCGAGCCTGGCGCGATATCCGGCTGGACCGCATCGGCGGCGGCGCCACTGAGGTGATGTACGACATCATCGCCAAGCAACTCGAGATCTAGGCGAAGCCGCTCCGCCGCAGGCGGCCAAACTTCCCGGTACGAAGGAATCGCGATGTCCTGGTTCAAGGCAATCGGCTGCTGCGCGCTCATCCATTTCCCGCTGGCACTGAATGCCGCGGACGGCGACCCCAAGCCGGCCACTGAGTTCACGAAGCGCGCGAACCTGGCGGCCGCGCAAACGTTGCCGTTCGACGATACGCGCGATTTCGCCGACGCCCGGCGGGGATTCATCGCCGGCCTGCCGGACGGGGGCGTCGTCAAGAACGCCGCGGGTCAGGTTGTCTGGGATCCCCGCGGTTACGACTACATCCAGCCCGACGCTGCCGCGCCGGACACGATTCATCCGAGTCTGTGGCGCCAGGCCCAGTTGTTGACCATCAACGGTCTGTTCGCGGTGACCGACCGCATCTATCAGGTGCGCGGCTACGATATTTCGTGCATCACGTTCATCGAGGGGGAGCGCGGAATCACCGTGCTCGATCCGCTGGTCTCGGCCGAAACGGCGAAGGCGAGCCTCGATTTGTACCTCGCCCACCGCCCGCCGAAGCCGATCGTGGCCGTGATCTACTCGCACAGCCACGTCGATCATTTTGGCGGTGTCCGCGGGATTGTCGATCCGGCGGACGTGGCGGCCGGGAAGGTGCAGGTCGTCGCGCCGGCCGGCTTTGCCGAGGAGGCGGTCAGCGAGAACGTGCTGGCAGGCAATGTGATGAGCCGCCGCGCCTCGTACATGTTCGGACCGCTGCTCCCCAAGAACCCGCGGGGACAAGCGACGGCCGGCCTGGGCCTCACGACTTCCAGCGGCGAAGTGACCGTGATCAACCCGACCGTGCTGATCAAGGAGACCGGCGAAAAGCTCACCCTTGACGGGCTGACCTATGAGTTTCAGATGGCGCCGGGGAGCGAGGCGCCGGCGGAGATGCACTTTTTGATTCGCGAGCTCAAAGCACTCTGCCCGGCCGAGAATGCCACGCACACGCTGCACAACCTTTATACGCTGCGCGGCGCCAAGACGCGCGATGCCAAGGCCTGGGCGGGCTATCTGACCGAGTTGCTCGAGTTGTTTGGCGACGAGGCCGAAGTCTTGTTCGCGCCGCACCACTGGCCGGTTTGGGGGCAGGACCGCATCCGCGAGCATGTCACGAAGATGCGCGACACCTATCAGTACCTGCACGACCAGTCGTTGCGGCTCGCCAATCGCGGTTACACGATGGTCGAGGTCGCCGAGATGCTCCGTCTGCCCCCTGAGCTGGAGGCCAACTGGGCCAGCCGCGGCTACTACGGTAGCGTCAACCACAACGCGAAGGCTGTCTACAACTTCTATTTGGGGTGGTTCGACGGCAACCCCGCGACGCTGCACGAGCTGCCGCCGGCCGTCGCTTCGAAGCGATATGTGGAGTTCATGGGGGGCGCGGACTCGGTAGTTGAGAAGGCCCGCCGCACCTTTGACGGGGGGGACTACCGCTGGACAGCCCAGGTCCTGAATCACGTGGTGCTCGCGCAGCCCGACCATCAGCCGGCGCGCGGGCTCTTGGCCGATACCCTCGAGCAGCTCGGCTACCAGTCCGAAAATGCTGTGTGGCGCAATTTCTATCTCACCGGCGCCCAGGAGCTGCGGCAGGGCGTGCAGAAGTCGGCGCCAGGCAATACGCGCAGCCCCGATATGGTGAGTGCGATGTCGCTGGACGTGTTCTTCGATTATCTGGCCATCCGTCTCAATGGGCCGAAGGCCAACGGCAAGCGTTTCGTTATCAACTTCGATTTTCCTGATGTCGGGGAGAAGTTCGTCGTCCGCCTCGAGAACAGCGTCCTCACGCATTCGTCGGGAAAGCGCGAGCCACAAGCGAACGCCAGCGTGACCTTCCCCCGGGCGGTCCTGAACCAGGTAATCCTGGGCAAGACCACGCTGCCGGGGGAGATCGCCGCTGGGCGCATTCGCATTGAAGGGGACGCCAAGGCCGTGCAGCAGATGTTCGCCCTATTGGACTCGTTCGATTTCTGGTTCAACATCGTCACGCCCAATCCCGGGCAGTAGCGGTTGGGCCACGCGGCTGTTGCTGCGCCTGCTCGCTGTGCCGACAAGCCGAACGGGGAGTGGTACAATCGCGTCGCCGGCCCGGCGGCATGTTGGTTTTGCATCGGGTTTGTGGCGAGCGCCGTCGGCAACAGACGTTCTTGTCGAGGACGAAACTCATGAAGCTCCTGCTTTCAGTGTTCGCTGTTATGCTCCTGGGAATAGCGTTGCCCGCAGCGGCCGCGGATCGCCGTCCGAATATCCTGATGATCGCCGTCGATGACCTGAATCATTGGGTCGGATATCTCGGTCGGAACCGGCAAACCATCACGCCCAACATCGACAAGCTCGCGCGCCGGGGGGTCCGTTTCACCCGCAGCTACTGCGCCGCGCCGGTCTGCAATCCGTCGCGGGCGGCGCTGATGTCGGGTCTCCGTCCGTCGTCGACCGGCGTCTATTCCAATGACGATGACTGGCGCACCGTTATCCCGCCCGAGAAGATGTTGCCCACGACGTTTCGCCGTGCAGGTTACTACACGGCCGGGGCAGGAAAGATTTATCACGGTGGCTGGGACCGCACTTCCGACTGGGACGACTATCAGCCCGATCCGCGTGGAGACCGCGTGGCGCCGGCCGGCGATCGTGGCGTGGGGGGCATTAAATTCGCTCCCTTGGATTGCCGTGACCAGGATATCGGCGACTACCAGATCGTCGATTACGGGATCGAGCAGCTCCGGCGGCAGCACGACCGCCCGTTCTTTCTGAGCATCGGCGTCCATAAGCCGCACATGCCCTGGAACGTGCCGCGCAAGTATTTCGACATGCATCCGCTTGACCAGATTGAGTTGCCGCCGACTCAGGAAGATGACCTGGCCGACATTCCCAAGGCAGGCCGACAGATGGCCAAACCGCAGGGAGACCACGCGGCGATGTTGGCCTCGGGCCGCTGGAAAGAGGCCGTGCAGGCGTACTTGGCGACCATCAGCTATTGCGATGCGAACATCGGCCGCCTGATCGACGTGCTCGACCAGAGCGCTTATCGCGACAACACGATCGTGGTCTTCTGGGGAGACCATGGCTGGCACCTGGGCGAAAAGGAGCACTGGCGCAAGTTCGCGTTGTGGGAAGAAGCGACCCGCGCCCCCCTGATCTGGATCGTGCCCGGTCTGACGAAGCCGGACGCCGTCTGCGAGCGCACGGTCGACTTCATGAGCATCTACCCGACGCTCTGCGATCTGGCCGGCGTCGAGCTGCCGCAGCATGTCATGGGGAAGAGTATTCGTCCGCTGCTGGAAGAACCCGCCGCGCGCTGGGACCTGCCGGCGCTCACGACGCACGAGCACAATAATCACGCCGTCCGCAGCGAGGGGTGGCGATACATCCGCTACCACGACGGCGGCGAGGAACTTTACGACGAGACGGCCGATCCGTACGAATGGACGAACCTTGCGGAGCGGGCCGAACATGCCGAACGCAAGGCCGAACTGGCGAAGTTTATGCCGACCGAAAACGCACCTGACCTCGGCGACAGCTTTGCCTCGAAGGAGGAGAAGAAAGCGGCTAAACAGCAGAATCGCACGGGCCGCAAACGCCGGGCAGGGGCAGCTGCCGAGTAGCGATTGCGTGCGGATCCGCTCTCGGTCCGAGAAGATTTGATGAAACCGTAGCCGACTTTTTGACACGCCCGCGGCGGATGGGCACAATCGGTGCCACTGACCTCCACTCCACTCGCGCCCGACACCCTGCACGAGGCAAACATGCGCAACCCATTCGCACAACCCGATCGACACGATTCCCAGTTGGCCCTCGATCGCCGGCGTTTCCTCGCCGCGACGGGCTCGCTGGCGGCCGCCGCCGTCTGGTCATCGCGGGCGTGGGGTGTGACGCGGCGTCATCTGGCATTGGCCGACAATCCCTTCCAGATCGGAGTCGCCTCGGGCGATCCCAGTCCCACCGGATTTGTGCTCTGGACGCGGCTGGCCCCGAAGCCGCTCGAAGGGGGTGGAATGCCGGCCGAAGACGTCGAAGTCGACTGGCAAGTGGCCGAGGACGAACAGTTCAGTAAGGTCGTGCGCAAGGGGACCACGGTGGCCAAGCCCGATTGGGCTCACACGGTCCATGTCGAGGTCGACGGCCTCGAGCCCGACCGCTGGTACTGGTACCAGTTCCGCGCGGCGGGCGAAACGAGCCCGAAGGCGCGCTCGCGGACGACGCCACCGCTGGAGAGCACGCCCGAGCGGCTGCGTTTTGCCTTCGCCTCGTGCCAGCATTGGGAGAGCGGGCTCTACACGGCGTACGAGCACATGCTCAAGGACGACGTCGACCTGGTCTTTCACTTGGGCGACTATATCTACGAGGGAGCCGGCAGCACGGTCGCCAAGCTCCGCAAGCACGTCGGACCGAAGCTCTTCGAACTGGTCGACTATCGCAATCGCCACGCGCAGTACAAGACCGATCCCGCCTTGCAGGCGATGCACGCGGCGGCGCCCTGGATCGTCGCTTGGGACGATCATGAGTTCGAGAACAACTGCGCCGGCCTCAACCCCGAACATCCCGAGCGGACCACGCCTGAGAAGTACAAGGCCCAGCGGGCGAACTCCTACCAGGCGTACTATGAGCACATGCCGCTACGGATCGCGTCGCTCCCCCAGGGGCACGAAATGCTGCTGTATCGCCGCATCCCCTACGGCCAGCTGGCCGAATTCAACGTGCTCGACACGCGGCAATACCGCACCGATCAACCCAACGGCGACGGTCTCAAGTTCCCCGGCGACGCCGTACTCGACCCGCAGGGGACGATCCTGGGCGAAGCGCAGCGGAACTGGCTCTTCGAAGGCCTCGGCAAGTCGCAGTCCAAGTGGAACGTGCTGGCCCAACAGGTGATGATGGCCCGCGTCGACTTCAAGCCGGGGGACGAGATCGGGCACAGCATGGACCAGTGGCCCGGCTACGAGCAGGACCGGCGCCGCGTGCTGAAGTACCTCTACGATCGCAAGATCCACAACCCCGTGGTGCTGACGGGCGATATCCACAGCAATTGGGCCAACGAGCTGATCGCCGATTTCGACGATCTCGGTTCGCAATCGGTTGCCACCGAGTTCGTGGGAACTTCGATTTCGTCGGGTGGCGACGGCATGAAGGAATCGCCGCGCGCGGCCACGGCGCTGGCCGAGAATCCCTTCGTCAAGTTCGCCAACAGCGAGCGCGGTTACGTCCGCTGCAACGTCTCGCCGAAAGAGTGGAAGTCCGACTACCAAGTCGTTGAGTACGTCACCCGCCCCGGCGCGCCGGCGATCACCCGCGCGGCGTTCGTGGTCGAGGATGGGAAGCCGGTGTTGAACAAGGTGTGAGCCGGCACAGAGTGCCGCAACTCGGCCGGTTTCGCACGGCACAGCGGGGTGTGCTAGGATAACATCCAGCTGCATGATTGCGTCCTTGCTTTGGGTTAGTTTCCGGCGGACGTCTGCTATGACACTTGAGATCTCCATTCCAGATTCGATCGCCGATGTGCTTCGCGCGCAACTCGGCGCCCGGCTCGAGCAGAAGGCGAAAGAGGACCTTGCCGTCCAATGGTATCGAGACGGCCTGATTACCTCGGGACAAGTGGCTGAGTTGCTTGGCACGTCGTGGTCCGAGGCGCAAGCCTTCCTGAAGGAGCGCGAGGCCGGCCAATCATTGGCGATTGACGATGTGATTGCAGACGCTGACAGGTTGCGGGAGCTCCGCCGGCAGTGATCTGCGTATCGAACACTTCTCCTATCTCGTACCTCGTCGAGATTGGGTGCGCGGATATCCTGCCGCATCTGATCGGCGATGTTGTGATTTCACCGACAGTTCTTGCGGAACTCCGCCATCCCAAGTCGCCCGTCGCAGGCTGGGCAGCTCACTTGCCCCGCTGGCTGCAAGTCGTCGCACCTCACGCAGTCGATCGTTCGATCGCGCTGGACCTAGGAGAACTCGAGGCGATCTCACTAGCGACGGAACTGTCCGCGGATTTGTTTCTCGTAGACGAAGCGCTTGGCCGGAGAGTCGCGCGCTCGCGCGGACTGAAGGTCGCCGGAACGCTGGGCGTCTTGCTCGAGGCAGGCCTAACTGGAATGATTGCCTTCGAGCCAGCGATCGCAAGGCTACTGGCGACGAACTTTTACATCGGTTCCGAGCTGCTCGAAGATTTGCAACGGGAGTTTAATCGGCGCAAGCACTGACGTTGTCCGCGGTGAACCACGATTGCCAGCAAGCATTTCCAGTCGGCCATGCGTACCGCTGCGAAGGGCGAGCCGTCGGATAACGATACCCGCGCTACCTCTCCTTCTCCCTCTTCGAGTCATCCAACGGCACGATCACCAGCTTGCCGTTCTTGAACTTGACGTGTTCCTTGATCAGACTCGCGGCGAAGGGTGCGAAGTCCTGCATGTCGTCCAACGCGATCTGGATGCCGCACAGGCACATTTCGTCGGTCGACTCCTGGCCGTAGCGGACGGTCGTCAGCTCCTGATAGGGATTACGAGGGTTCGTCTTCGTGTTGTCGAAATAGCCCTCGACGAGGATCTCGGTCCCTTTGGGCAGCCGGATCGGCGCGGCAAAGTGGTACTCTCCCTGCCAGTTGAAATCCCAATCCTTGATCCAGACCAGCGGGATCGGATCGGTTTGGCCGGGGACCTTGGCCGTCACCCGCATCTCGCGCCCCGGGTAGTGCATGTGCGGCGTGGCACTTAGCGCCGTGGCATCGATCGGCAGCACGTACGACTTGGCGATGCGAAAGTCCTTTGCGTCGGGCGGAATCTCGATGTCGGTCTGTGTGACTGGAATGGTGGTCACTGGACCCGTCGCGGCCTTGGGCGCCAGGTGCAAACCAATTTGCGAGCGATCGGTCTCGGGTTTGCCCGACGGGTAGTAGTGCATCATCAAGGCGATCACGCTGCCGCGCGGCACGAGCAGCGAGAGCCCTTCGGGCAGCTTGCGGGGAACGCCACCCGGGATCCAGTTCCCCAGGTATCCGGCCGGCGGAAAGCCGGGGCCGCCGAAGTTCGTATAGCCCGGACCGGGATCCGCGGCATCGCGCTGGCGGGACATGCCCGAGATGTCGAGAAATGCAATCGAGTGATGCACGACGCGCGGATTCCCAGGACGGAACTCGAAGCCTACCACGTCGGTCCCAGGGGGAAGCTTGAAGGGGAGTACAAACCAGCGGAGGAGATCGGGACCGTCGGCCGGGATTTCGAACGGCTCGGGCATCTCGACGATCAGGTCGGGCGTGCCCAACTGCCAGCCGTCGGCAAACTTTGGCAGCGGCGGCAGGTCGAAAGGATCCCCCTCGAGCGCGCCTCCCTGGGCCCAGGCCGCGAACAGCTCGAGCTGCCGGGTGGTTAGCCGCCGCTCGGCGACAAAATGATTGAACCCCGGCTCCGCTTTCCAGGGAGGCATGTAACGCGTGCGCACGACTTCTGCCAGTTGTTCGGCTCGTTTGGCACAATCGCTGTAGCTGGTCAGCGAGAACGGCGCGACTTCCCCCTCTCGGTGGCAACTGGCGCAGTGATTCCAGACCAGCGGAGCCACATCACGGGCGAACGTCACCGGGCTGGCTTTGCCGTTGGCGCGCCGGTCGCTCAGCGCCTCGAAGCGGCAGCCGACCGGTTCGGTGCGCGCGGGCGAGGGGGCACGTCCTTCGAGAGCCGCATCAATGGCCCGCCGCAGGTCGTGGCTGGCGACGACGCTGCGTTGCTTGCCGAGCGATTCAAAGCGATCGTCGATCCGGCCGCGGTATCTCAGCCCGTCGTCCGCCGCCAGCAAGAAAGCTTCGGGCGTGTGTGTCGGCTTCAGGATCGAAGCCAGCTCGAGCGAGGCGTCGAACAACAGCGGAAACTCGAGACGGTAGTCGCGTTCGAACTGAATCGCCCGCGTCCGCGTGATGGTCGAGTCGGCCAGGATGCCGTAGAAGCGAATTCCGCGATCGCGATAGCGCAGCGCCAGTTCGTTGAGCGTGGGAACGTACTTGCAGGCGATCGGGCATTCGGGCGAGAGAAAGACGAAGACCTGGCCCTGCACATCTCCCCGACATTCGAGGCGATGAAGTTCGCCGGTAGCCGAAATGCCGATCGGGCGATCGTTCGCGGGAAACTGGGCTGGCGGAGCGGCTCCGTGGTCGTCGGCCTGTGCGCAATCGGGCCTGCCGGCCAGCGCACAGTAAGCCAGCCAGGTCGCAGCGATTCCCACGATGGCCGCGTAACGAGACATGGAGCCGGCTCCCGATGCAGAGTTTTCGCCCGATTCCGCCTCAAAGCGGCTCCAGCATACTCCGAATCGAGACTGCCGGAAAACGCCAGGCCCGATCGGACTCGCCGGTTTATTGGGGACCGCCGCGATCCACGCGGTAGACCACCAGCTTGGGATCGGCCCAGGGACATTCGCTGGGGGTCATGCCCAGCCGTTCCATCACGCGGACCGAATCTCGATTGGGCGCGTCAGTCGATGCCCAAACGGTCTGGAAGCCAAGTCGAGTGAAAGCGTCGTCGATGACCGCCAGCGCGGCCTCGGTAGCCAGACCTTGTCCCCACCACCGCGGGTCGAGTCCATACATCAACTCGGGCTGCCGCGCTGCGGCGTCGAGCCAGCGCAACCCGGCGAATCCGATGAGTTCGTCGGGCGCCGCCAGTCGACGAATCGTCCACTGCGTGACTCCCGTAGCCTTGGCGACCTCGAGCGCCTCCACCAGAAACGTGCGGGCTTCGTCGCGTGAGATCGCCCGGTCATCGAGCAAGTAGCGGCGGACGGCGGGGTCGACCCACAGTTGATGCAGCGCGTCGAGATCCTCTTCGCGCCAAGGGACGAGCTTCAGACGCGGCGTCGTGAGTGTCGGCAAAGAATGCATGCGAGGCGATAAAGTGATGGGCCCAAATGCAAGGCTCTCCCTTGCGGGAGAAACGACCGTTGCAACAGTCCTGGCCGCCCGGAACTCGGATTACCCCAGGCTGCTAGCTCCGGCGGCCCCACATCAAGATGCGTTGGTACGGAAAAAAGCAGGGGCGCTCCGCGGGAAGCTCCGCCAGGAGCCGGCGGCGATATTCATCGAGGAACTCGGCAAAGGTCGCGCGATCGAGCCGATTCTCATAGGCGGTCAGCAGCGTTCCCTTGATCCATTCCACGGCATCCTCGGGCCCAGGCAGTACATGCGGATAAATCTGCAGCCGCACGTTTGGTCGATCGAAGCCGAGTCGCCAGAAAAGCTCGGCGTAGGCGTCGGCCGAAGGGAGATCGAGCCGATGGATGAACCCGTCGAGCGTGGCCGCGAACCGGGGGAGCCGGGCGACTTCCTTCGCGACGCGGTGCACGCCGTGCTGCTCCATGGTGGGCACCTGCACGGCCAATTGCCCGCCGGGGTTCAGTCGCTCCGCAAGCCGGGCGAACAGGGTAGGGTGGTCCGGCAGCCATTGGAGGGCGGCGTTCGAAAAGATGACATCCCACTGCGGTTCGTCGGGAAGCGCGAGAATGTCACCCAACTCGAACCGCAGCCCCGCGGCCGTCTGCTGCTGGGCCGCGTGCAGCATCCGCGCCGAGCGATCGAGGCCGAGCGTCTCCGCCGCTCGACTGTGCGCGTGCAACTGCCGCGTCAGCTCGCCGGTACCGCAGCCGAGATCGAGGACGCGGCCCCCAGGGCAGGGCTCGACCAGCGCGATCAAGTCACGGCCGGGTTGGCTCCGTTCCTGCTTGAACAGGTCGTATTGAGCCGGGTTCCAGGTGTCCATGCCAGGTTCCCCGCGCCAGCGCGGCTCGAGCCAAGTCCCTAGGCCGGTTGCTTTGCCGGATCGAGGTAGATGAAACTCTTGCCCAGCCGGCCGCCGTAGTTGCCGGCCGAGATCCGCAGCAGGCCGGGCGTCTCGACCGACGCGGCAATGGCCGCCTGCGTGGCGCGGACGATCGACGGCAGGTCGCGACCGTTGATGATGATCTCCATGATCGAGGTGACACCCTCGGGCACGCCCGAGTTCGCGCCGAGCTTGTCGCGGAGCGTGGGGCAGAACTTTTCGTAAGTGCTGGCGATCGAGAACGAGTACCGGCTGCCCGCCTTCGAACCGCTGGCAGCGACGCCCCCTGGG
>JAEUIK010000579.1 GCA_016793185.1 Planctomycetaceae bacterium
GCCCGCGAATTCATCAAGGACGGCACCGCGCCGAAAGTGGTCCTCTGGAACGCCGTCGATCTCGGTTACCTCACGGTGCAGGCCGGCAAGCTGCTGGCCGACAAGAGGCTCACGCCGGGAGAGCACACCATGGGTCGGCTCGAGCACATCCAGGTGGGCTCCGGCACCGGCCCCGAACCGACCAGCGAAGTCCTCCTCGGTCCCCCGCTGGTGTTTGATCGCGAGAACATCGATCAGTATGACTTTTGAACCGTTTTTCTGAGCGAATCCAGCTGACCAACAAGGCACGAAGACACAAAGATCAGATTTATTGTTGATTGCATTTCCCCCTTCGTGTCTTTGTGTCTTGGTGGTTAATGAGCTCCCCAGGCCGGCCTCGAAGAGGCCAGCTACAGAAGAGGATAAAGACGGTAATCGAATGACTGCAGCAGCAAGTGCGACGGATATTCAAGCCCGACTCGACCTGGCTCTTTCGGCCGGGCGCGAGGCGGCGGCGATCACGCTCAATTACTTCCGCCAGGATAATTTTGAGATCGAGCTCAAGGCCGACAGTTCGCCGGTGACCGTGGCGGACCGCCAGGCGGAGGAACATCTCCGCCAGCGCATTCTCGCGACATTTCCCCACGATGCGATTCTCGGCGAGGAGTTTCCCGCCGTCGCCGGCACAAGCGGGTATCGCTGGATTCTCGATCCGATCGACGGCACCAAGTCGTTCGTCCACGGCGTGCCGTTCTATGGCACGATGATTGGCGTCGAGTACGAGCCCCAGCCGGCCGGCGCCAGTGCGAGGTTGCCAGCCGAGCCACATGTCGTGATCGGCGTCGTCTTCCTGCCGGGGCTCGACGAAGTTGTCTACGCCTCGCGCGGCCACGGCACCTGGCTGATCCGCGGCAGCGCGGCGCCGCAACGCTGCCAGGTCTCGAAGTGCGCGAACCTCAGTGATGCCCTCTTCCTCACCACGTCGGTGCAAGCCTTCGAGAAGCTCGGCCGCCGCGAAGCCTACGACGGCATCGCCCGCGAGGCCCGGCTCACGCGCACCTGGGGCGATTGCTATGGCTACCTGATGGTGGCCACCGGCCGGGCTGAAGTGATGGTCGACCCGATCATGAACCTGTGGGATGCCGCCGCGGTGCAACCGATCGTCGAGGAGGCCGGCGGAACTTTCACCGACTGGCAGGGCAAGCACACCGTGGCCAGCGGCGAGGGGGTCGCCACCAACGGGCTTGTGCTCGAATCCGTCGTCGCCCACACCCGCGGTCGCTAGCTCAGCAACGGGCCGAGACCGCGCTGGGTCGCGCCTCCTACGGCAATTTGAACTTCCCGATTCGATCGTTGTACAGGCTTCCCAGGTACAAGTACCCGTCGTGCTCGTAGACCGACGTGATGGCGTACAGGTGCTTGCCCGCCGGATCCTGAAAACTCTCGACGATCTGCCCGTTCTCGTCGAGCCGCACGACAAACGCGTACGGCTCGGGCTGCGGCCAGAGCGCCTTGGGCAACTTCGACATCACGCCTTTCGCCCAGGGATAGGGATGCAACCGATCGACGGTGGCGTTGCGCACCGTGAACAGCGCCAGCCAAAAGCTGCCGCGCCCGTTCGACGAGACGTTATCGGGAAAGCCCGGCAGGTTATCGGCAAAGATCTCGGAGGTTCCCGCCTTCTCACCCTTGAGCCAGTAGCGGCGGATGCGGTAGCGATAAGTCTCGTTGATGATCAGGAAATCCTCTTGCTGCGAGAGGGCCACGCCGTTGGCAAAGTACAAGTCGTCCAGCAGCACCTTCGTCTCTTTCGTTGCCGGGTCGTAGCTCAAGAGCTGGCCGTGCGGCCGGGCTTCGAGCAGATCGTACAGGTACGCGCCGACGGGGAACTTGCTGCTGGCGTCGGAGAAATAAACGACTCCGTCCGAGGCGACTGCCAGATCGTCGGGAAATCCGAAGGGCTTGCCGTGCACTTCGCGCGTGAGGACCGTCACCTCGCCCGCGGGATTGACCGACACGAGCCCACGCAGGCCGTCGGCGACAATCAAGTTCCCCTGGGCATCGAGTTCGAGCCCCAACGGCCGCCCGCCAGTGTTGAACGGAGCGGTGACGCTGCCATCGGGCGCGACGCGGATGATCCGGCCATCCTCGAGCCCGGCGTAGACGTTCCCCTGCGGATCGACGCAAACCCCTTCGGGCCCAGGGTAGCCGGGGGCGAGGATCTCGGCCGCGGCCAGCGCGTCGTTGGGAAGGGTCGGCCCGCTCAGGCTCGGCGCGGCGGGCGGGTCGTACGCGGCAGGGTCGATCGGCGCGGGTGCGACCAGCAGGTACGTCACCAGCAGTGCGACGACGATCGCCACCACCTGCAACAGTCGGCGCATGGGCCCGGGCCGGCGCGTGGCTCCCGGCGGAGGCGTCGCAGTCGATTCATCCGGTGCGGGAGGCAGCGAATCCATGGCGGCGAACTCCGAAGCGCGGAATTGCGGAACCAACTCGGCGGAGCAGGGTTCGATGGTTATACCGCGCCGTCCCCGGGTTGCGAGCCGGCAATCCGTCGGTTCCAATCGAGGCGTCGGGCGGGAAGCCCGCGACCGCGCACCTGCGAGCCCCCTGCCGCGCCACCGATGAAGCATCTCACTCGCCACCTCACGTTCAACATCCCCGCGCGGATGGGCTTTGTGAACATCACCGCCGAAGTCGAGCAGGCGGTCGCCGCGAGCGGAGTCGCCGAGGGGCTCTGCCTGGTCAACGCGATGCACATCACGGCCAGCGTGTTCATCAACGACGACGAGCGGGGCTTGCACCACGATTACCAGCAGTGGCTCGAAAAGCTGGCTCCTTTCGACGCCTCGCCGGAGCGCTATCAGCACAATCGCACTGGCGAGGACAATGCCGACGCCCACCTCAAGCGCCAAGTCATGGGGCGCGAGGTCGTGGTGGCCATCACCCAGGGAAAGCTCGACTTCGGCCCCTGGGAGCAGATATTTTATGGCGAGTTCGACGGACGGCGCCCGAAGCGCGTGCTGATCAAGATTCTGGGGGAGTAACGCGAACCTCGCGGAGGCCGGGCGGCGAGCGCCGGCGAGATCTCGATGACTGAATCGACGGAAATGACCGAACCGCAGGACGATGGCGAACTAGAGGCCGCGGTCAGGTCGCGCCCCTGGCTGCTGGTGATCTTTGCCTTGATCGCACTCTTGATCGTGGCGCCGCTGATCCTGATGGGCCCCTACATCCATCACCGGCTGACGGCGCGTTCGCCGACGCCCGTTGCGGTCTACCAGGGGTTCAGTCTGCGGCAGGATCCCGAGTTTCGCGAACTGGTCATGACATTCGAGGGCGAAGAGCCGCCCGGCGCCGTCTTCGTCGAGTTGCCCGACCAGCGCCGCTTCCGATTGACCGAGTTGCCGGAAGCCGAGGTGGCGGCGCTGCTGCCCAAGATCCCGGAGCGCGATCCCCCGACGGGGGCCAACGAGTACTCCGACGCCCGCTCGTTTCTGACATACCGCGACGGCAAGCTCGGCTTCGCGGTGCTGCACGCGCAGAGCCAGAAGTTCCGGGTGGCGGGTCGCGAGGCAGGTCCGTTCGCCCCGCTCCCCTGTACGCGCGAGGAGTTGATCGTCTCGTTCGGCGAACCGCTGCGCTGGGAGCGCCCACCGCAGGGGCCGCAGGACGAAGAGTGAGGACTAGCGTTCCGCAATCGCTCCTGGCAGGGACGTCGCTCGGAACGGTTTGTGTCGATCGGCTGTGATTGGTTCTGACCCCTATGTTGTTCCCATGGGTTGTTCCTGGCCCCGACGGGACCGAAAGCCAATAGCCAGGGGCGCGAGCCCCTGGAAGGATGCAGCCGCTCCCCGGGTGGCATCGACAACTTGTTGAGGCCGTCCGGCAATTCGCGGCGTTTTGAATGGCGGCGATCCCATCAGTCCCGCGTGCCACTGGCAGCTTGCCTGCCAGTGTTTTCAAACGGCACGCACTGGCTCGCAAGCAGCCGGTGGCACACACGGGGAAAATCGGCGCTGATTACCGGACACCCTCAACTTGTTGTCAGTGTTGCGAAGCAACGAGAGGTACGGACAAATGTGCCAGAGCGTGGTAGTGTCCTAGTTGTGTGTTGCTGGGTTGCGGGCTTTGCGGCGCAGTGAGTATTGTCCCGCGATCCAGCCCACCCTCCAAACGACGTAAACAGATAGCGCAATAGCGGGGTATTGGAACCATGGATTAGTCCGATATACCGCTGTTTCCATCGGACCAACGACTACGCCGTCGCCGTATCTGATGTCGCCGGTATTCACGACGGACACGGACGTGACCCAGGGCCAGCACGCCATTGCTCACACCAGCATCGCTATAAGCGCAAGCCAGCCGCTGAGGCCGATCTGATACCACCTACGGCGTGGGGCGGGGTTGTCTGGCATGGGGGTGGTTACTTGGATCTGAGGACGTGCAAAGGGGACATCACTGGACATCACTGATTATTGACCGGCGGAGTCGGCTGGGGGGTGAGAGGTCGGAGCATCCCATCTGCAGAAATCTGCGCAATCTGCGGTTGCTCTCGCTGCTTCAAAATACTTCGAAATGCTTCAAGCCAATTTCGAGGCACATGCCCACGACAAGCGTGGGCATGGCACCCACGCACAAAAGCCAGAAGGGCGGACATACAACGGTTTCGACAACCAACGTGTCCCCGTTTCTATTCCCGTTTCGTTCCCGTCAAGGCTTCTTCGCGGGCGGCAGAACCGAGAGGCCCTTCACGCCGAGGTCGAGGCGGAACAGCCCGCCGCGATTCTTTTCGTCGCCGAGCGCGCCGGTCACGAAGAGTTGATCGAGCGCCGGGCCGCCGAAGGCGACGTTGCTGGTGGTCAAGTTGCCCCCCGGGTAGCGCGCCAGCAGCTTGCCGGCGGGGCTCAAGACCTGCACCTGCCGCATCCCGTAGTGGGCGACATAGAGGTTGCCAGCCGCGTCGAGGCACATGCCGTCGGGCTGGTTGTCGATCTGCCCTAGCTTTTCGTCCTTCGCAGGCAGATTGGCCAGCACGCGTCGCGGGCCGACTTTGCCCGGCGAGAGGACATCGTAGACCAGCACGCGATTCTGCTTGCTCTCGCCGACGTAGAGCGTCTTGCCGTCGGGCGTGAGGACGATGCCGTTCGGGAAGGCGAGCCCCTGGTCGACGAGGTGCGTCACTCCCTTTGAGTCGACGTAGTGGACCGTACCGATCGGGTTCTTGTCGTCCGAGCCCCCCGGATCGGTGAAGTAGAAGCCGCCGTGCGGCGTGTCGAGCGAGAGGTCGTTCGGCCCGCGCAGCGGCTTGCCGTTGCATTCCGTCGAGGCGGGCTCGAGCAACTTCGCCTCGCTCGACAGTCTTAGCACTGCGTGCCGGCTGGCATCGCAGACCAGGTGGGTGCCGTCGGCCAGGATCTTGTGCCCGTTGGGGGCGCCGGTCTTGGCCCAGTCGCGCTGACTGCCGTCGAGCGCGAACTGGACGATCGTGTCGTCCTGCGACAGGTACCCGTTGCCGGCATGGTCGAAGACGACCCCTTCCGAATAGTGCGGCACTTCGAGCAGTTTGACGGCCTTCAGGCCCGCCGCGTCGGGCAGCTCTGCGGCGGTGGCCACGGAGATGCCCGCCGCGGCGCAGAGGATCACGATCACGGTCGGGCAGCACAAATGGGTTCGCACGATCGGGTCCCTTTACGTTAAATTCGACACACGGGCGCGGACGTCGCTGACCGCAGGCGATCAGCCTACTTGGCTCTCGGGGGCGAGACAAGCAAACGCCGCGTCACGCCCCGTTCGGATGCACCCCCAGCCCGAGGAACGCACTCATGGAAATCCGCACGCAGTACCAATCGACCAGCCGCCGGCGCTTGAACCACGATCTCCCCGTGATGAAGCTCTGGCACAAGGCCAAGCAGTTGGGGGTCTGGGATCCGCAGGCGATCGACTTCAGCCAGGACCGGCGCGACTGGCTGCGGCTCGAGCCGCTGGAGCAGGACGTCATCCTGCGGTTGAGCTCGCTCTTTCAGGCGGGCGAGGAGGCGGTCACGCTTGACCTGCTACCCCTGATCGAGGTGATCGCCCGCGAAGGGCGCCTGGAAGAAGAGATGTACCTCACGAGTTTTCTGTGGGAAGAAGCGAAGCACGTCGAGGCGTTCCGGCGCTTTCTCGACGAAGTCGCCGGCGACGACACCGAGTTGGGGCGCTACCACACCCCCTGCTATCGGCGGATCTTCTACGAGGCCCTCCCCGAGGCGCTGGACCGGCTGCGGCACGATCCCTCGCCGGTTGCGCAGGCCGAAGCCTCGGTCACGTACAACCTGGTCGTCGAGGGAGTGCTGGCCGAGACCGGCTATCACGCCTACTACGAAATGCTCCGTCGCAATGCGTTGATGCCGGGGATGCAAACGGTCGTCGATCACCTCAAGCGCGACGAGTCGCGGCACCTGGCCTACGGCGTGTTTTTGCTCTCGCGGCTGGTGGCCGAGCATGGCGAGCCGGTCTGGAACGCGATTCAGCTGCGGATGGCCGAGTTGCTCGAGCCCGCACTGGGGATCATCAACGAGACCTTCGCCAGCTACGAGGTGATCCCGTTCGGTCTCGACGAGAACGCTTTCCTGGGGTTCGCGACCAGCCAGTTCCAACGGCGCCTCGAGCGGATCGACAAAGCCCGGCACCAGTCGCTGGCCGAGCTGACCGAGCAAGGGGATCTCGAGGCGACGCTCTAGGACCGCCGCGGGCCGGGATGGAAACTAGTTCGCGGCCGTCATGCGTCCCGACGAATAGAGCGGCATGTGCCGGTAGTAGACCTCCAGCACATAGACTGACAGGCAGGTGACGAAGAGCCGGCCCCCCTGGAATCCCCAGCGATCGGGCTCGCCCGCCGTCGGGTGCCAGCTGCCGGCTTCCGCGCCGCTCTTCTCTTGCTTGGCGGGAAGCAGCTCGCGCATCACGTTGTTCCACTTCTCCCACCGCGGTCCTTCGAGATGATGGAGCACCTGCGTGGCGTAGTACCAGTAGTAGACGTTGCGGTCTTCCCACTTGGGCAGGTTCTCGAGCTGCACGAGATACTCGGTGCCGCGGTCGAGCCGCTCGTCGTTCTGCGGCCAGCCCAGGTACTGGCGACAGAGGAGTCCCTCGGCCGTCATGACCACCGTCGGCTCCTTGCCCGGCTCGTAGGCGTAGCGCGAGCCCCCCTCGGCCTGGGCGGCGTCGAGGTACTTGTGAACCCGCGCTAGCGTCTCGGCCGGGACGTCGAGCCCCGCCATGCGGGCGCTCTGCAAGCCCATCAGCACCCAACCGGTGACTGAAGTGTCGCTGTAGTCGCCGGGGTTGTACTTCCAGCCGCCGAGATTCTTGTCTTGCGCCCGGCAGCAGTAGGCAACCGCGCGCTCGGCCGGTTTCTTGAACCGGCCGTCGCGGGTCATGCCGTACAGCTCGCAGATCACGATCGTGCATTGCCCATGCGTGTAGAGGGCGTGCGTGTAGGGTCCGCCGTGATAAAAGTTGCCGTCTTCGCCCTGCAGGCTGAGCAGGAACTTGATCCCGCGGTCGACGTTCTCCTTGTACTTGCCTTTCTGGTGCGTATTACCGTTCCCCTGAAAGGCCAGCAGGGCCATGGCCGTGGCCGACGCGACGTTCTCGACGCCGGCGCCGTCGCTGTAGGGGCCCCTGAGGCTCCACGAGCCGTCGGGACGCTGTTGCTTGGCCAGCCAGGCCAGCGCCAGTTGAACGGCTCCCTCGGTCTTGCCGGTGCCGCCGTAGGCGCCCAGCAGCGCTTCGCGGCTCCCCGCTTCGCGGCCGTCGAGCGCAAGCCCGATCACGGGGGCCTGGATGTCGCTGCTGGCCGTCGATCCGTCGGGCGTCAGCTCAAGCTTCGGCGGAGCGGCAAACGGATCGTCGACCGGCGTCAGATCGTCGGGCGTGAGGATCTCTTCCAACGCCGCCTGGCTGTCGTCGGCGATCAGCAGCGGCTCTTCGTCGAGTTGGTCTCCCTCGACTTCGCTGTTCACCAGTTCGAGGTGCACGAACTCGGGGAGCTTGAGCGGGAGGAACCAGAGCCCCAACAGGATCAGGATGACCATGTGGACGACGGAGCTGATCAAGAACGCCGGCGCATTGCGGGCGGCGACCTGTTTGATTTCGTCGCGCCCGTCGTCGGCCGGGGGGGCGGGGGCTGGGGTGGGCTGGGGTGGCCGCGACGCGGCGACTTCCTTGGAGGTCGCCACCGCCGCGACATCGGGAAAGGCCTGCGGGGCCTTCGCCGCTACGGCCGCTGCGCGTGGTGCCGGCGAACCGCCAACCGGTTGCGGCGGGGGCGCGGCTCCCCCCGGAGGAATCACCGACGGCGGCTGGGCCCGACCGCCGGCCCCGGGGCGCGCACCGGGGGGTACGGCCGGACCTGGTGGAGGACCAGCATTGCGGGCCTCATCGGGTGTGAGAGGAAGTTCCGGCACGGACTACGCCCGGGGGTGCGTATGGCACCGGGCGACCGCCCCAACGACGAGCCGCCGGCGCCGCATCGACTACCCCACCATGCACAACAGTCCAGCATACCATGATTGGGGAAAAACCGTGCCGGTTCTGGACGATTCTTCGCGGCCGGTAGCAGTCGTAACGGTCATGAGGAGCGGCCGGAATGAGCGATGCGCGCCCCGCGGCCGCGGCGGAAGCCGTCGAGAATTTGTCATCGTCGCCTCGACTTTCGGCCGACCTTCGGGTAACATCCACTACACCAATGACGCGGGGTGGAGCAGCCCGGTAGCTCGCGAGGCTCATAACCTCGAGGTCGCAGGTTCGAATCCTGTCCCCGCCATTAAGGGAGCCGGCCAGTAGCCAATCTCGGCCGCTGGTCGGCTCTCTGCGTTTCACGCTGGAAGTTTAGCCCACCCGCGAGAAGCGAGTAGGGAACAGTCGTATACCTGAGCGGTGAATTTTTCGACAGGAATCGTGAAATAAGCAACGGCAGATGGCGGCAGCCGCGAGGCCCGCAAAGGTCCGCATACGACCTTAGGACATCTGCCTTGCTTTTTTGCTTTAACTTGTTACCCTGTACCACATGGCAAGCGACATGGCAATTCCTGAGTTTCCCCCCTCCAAGGTGCGTCCCATTCGCGAGGCGAATGGCTGGACGCAAGAGGAGCTGGCTGAGCGCATCGGCGTGACGCGATCACTCGTCACGCACTGGGAATCGGGCATTCGCACACCGACCGGCCCCGCGGCGATTCTCCTGCACGATTTGGCCTCCAGCACGAGCGGAAAAAAGATTTCTCGAAATCGTGTTGACAGGCCGAATGATACCAGGTAACATCCTGCCATGCGAGGCACGAATGCCCCGCAGCCCGCCGACTGGGGAAGTCGGAGCCGCCGGCCGCGAGCCGATGAACGTGGCCTTGTCGAGAACCTTGGTGCCGAGCGAGAAATCCCACGTAATCACCGATGGCCGGTTGAGCGGGTTCGCGTCCTGCTTGCGCGGGTCGGCGATTGTGTCGTACTCGGCCGTGACGCGCCAGACCCTCGGGGATGCCGAATCCTGGCTCGGCGTGACCCGCTTGCAGAACGCATTTAGGTCGATGCCGTTGGACGCGGTGTATGGCGAGTACAGCCGTGGGCAGGACGGATGAGCGAGAATCACGACCGCATCGTCGCCGGCGTCGTCGGTTTCGACTACGAACGACTTGCGATACCGCCGCTCCCAGAGCCCGGCAATCTCGCCGTCCCTGCCTGCAAACGTCTCGTTGAAGGTAACGACGCTCATGCGATCTCCACCCGGTCCACGCCAGCTTCGCGCAGGAGCGTGTTGTTGTCGTTCAAAAGGCGGTTGGTTTTTTTGGCTTCTTCGACCGCCTCTTTCTGGAATTTGACGCTTTCACTCTCGGGGCGAGCCATGTTGCGCGAGATCAACTGGTATGCCGCCTGCGAGCCGCGAGCCAACCTCGCCTTCGCGGTACGTGTAAACGCCGGTCACCCGGCCGGCCCGTTTCGACTGGCGCGAGTGCCTTCGCCGTGTCGAGCATCGGCCGTGCGGCTTCCTCAAGTGCCTCATCAACAATTCCGTTCGCCAGCTTGTTCGGCAGTTCCTTCAGCTTCGCCAGCAGGTCCGACACGGGCGCG
>JAEUIK010000482.1 GCA_016793185.1 Planctomycetaceae bacterium
ACGTACGGTGCTGTGGGAGGGCGACGGGGGTAACCCCGTCCCCTACCCGGTGTCCTCCTAGGCGCCTGCCCGGGGGCGGCTGCTCGGCGTCTGGCCCCGGGGGCAGTTGGGGGCCGTTGCAACCGACGGCAAGCGGTGTGCCGCGGCGGCTGTGGTTCCGATCTTGCTCGCTCCCCATTGTTGAGCTTCGCCCGGGCGAGAGACCTCAATAGCGTGCCGCGAGATGATCCTTTACCGATTGCCTGGCCTCGCGCCACACGGGGCCACTCGCGCTGCCGGCCGGCAAGTTTGCGTGCGACTCGCCATCGCCTGGAACCTTGATCGCCGCCCGGTGATAGGCGCGCGAAAAGACGGGGGCTACAGGTCAGGCCCGCGATTCGGTGAAGACCAGATCGTCGAAATTGCCGGTGCTGTCGCCGAACTTGTCGACGTGAATATCGAGGCAGGAAAGCATCGAGACGAAGAGGTTGGTCAATGGGACCTGCTTCTCGGCGCGAATGTGGCGGCCCGTCACCAGGCGTCCGCCCCCCTGCCCCGCCAAGACCGTGGGCGTGTGGAACGGCGAGTGGGCATCGCCGTCGGAGATGCTCGAACCGAACATCACCATCGAGTTGTCGAGGAGCGTGCCATCCCCCTCGCGGATCTGTTTCATCCGACCGAGCAGGTAGGCGTACTGTTCGACGTGATAGCGATTGATCCGCTTGTACTGCTCCTGCTTGTCGGCGTTGTTCTCGTGATGGCTCAAAGGGTGAAAACCGTCGCTCACGCCGTCGACAAACGAAAAGCTCCGGCCGGAAACGTCGTTGGCGAACATGAACGAGGAGATCCGCGTCGTGTCGGTCCAGAGCGCCATCAGCAGGATGTCGAGCATCAGTCGGACATGAGTTGTGTAGTCGCCGTACTCGGCGGGCGGACGCTGCAGCTGGTCCGCGGCCACGGCCGGCTTCCAATTGCGATCGTCGGCGCGGCTGGCGGCGGCGATCCGCTTTTCGAGGGCGCGAACCGAGTCGAGGTATTCGTCGAGTTTCTGCCGATCCGAACCCCCCAGCGCCTTCCGCAACTGTCCGGCGTCCTGGCGGACCAGGTCGAGTACGCTCTCGTCGGCAGGGCTCCGTCCGAACTGCGTCGAGCGGAAAAGGCGGTCGAACGCCTGTTGCGGGTCAATCTCCTTGGCGGCGGGCAGAGTCGGGGTTCGCCAGGAGACGTGGCAGCCATAGACGGTGCTGTAGCCCATGTCGACGAGGTTGTGCACCGGATCGATGCCGAGCTCCATCGACGCGAGCGGCGTGCTTTGGCCGACGTGCTGTGCCGCGAACTGATCGACCGAGACGCCGGCGCGAATGCCCTTGCTGCTGGTGCGGACCGCCTTGGCACCGGTCAGCCAACTGGTGGTCTTGGCATAATGCCCGTCGCCCGACAGGCCGGCGGTATTGCGGAGGTTCGAGACGACCAGCAGGTCGTCCTTGACGGCCGCCAGCGGTTCGAGAATGTACGAAAGCTGGAAATCGCGTCCTTGGCCGGCGACGTTCCAGGCGGCCGGCAGCACGCCGTTGGGCATGTAGAGAATCGCCATCCGCACGGGCGGCTTCGCGACGGCAGCGCGCGCCGCGCGGGGGAGCATGGCTTCGAGCCAAGGGAGGCCTAGTGCTGCTCCGACCCCTTTGAGCAAGGTGCGGCGTGCGAGTGGAATGCGGTCTGACCTACCCATGCTGGTGGCTTTCTAGCCGGCATTTTGCCGATAGCGAAACGGGTAACTGGCAACGATTGCCTGCACCAGTTCGTGGCTGCGGTACTCGTGTTGCGCCAGGCGATCCAGCGCCTCGCGGATCGTGCACTCGTCATAATAGTCGACCCCCCGCCCCAGCGCGTAGGTGAGCATTTTCTCCACCAGGTGGCGGACGAAAAGGTCTTGCCGAGCCAGCAAGGCGTCTTTCAGGCCGGCGGGACCTGCGACGGCGCGGCCATCGGGCAACGTGGCACTGGCATCGATCGGCAGCCCGTTGTCCTGCTCGCGCCATTCGCCGATACCGTCATAGTTTTCCAGGCCGAAACCCAGGGGGTCCATTTTGGCGTGGCAACTGGCGCAGCTGGCCTGGGCGCGATGCTTCTC
>JAEUIK010000660.1 GCA_016793185.1 Planctomycetaceae bacterium
CGCTTCGGGCTAGTTTGCGTTGGCATGCCCCCGTGACCGTGGGCCTGGCCCCCTCATTGTCGCGGGAAGCAGGCCCGCGAACTTACTTCAGCTCGAAGATCGCCTCGATCTCGACGCTGATGTTGCCCGGCAGCGAGCCCATGCCGACGGCGCTGCGGGCGGCGATGCCGTTCTCCGGGCCGAATACTTCGGCCATCAGTTCGCTATAGCCGTTGATCACGGCCGGATGCTGGTCGAACTCGGGCGTGCTGTTGACCATGCCGAGTGTTTTGACGAGCTTCTGGATCTTGTCGAGGCTTCCGAGGTGCGCCTTGAGCGTTGCCAGAATCGCAAGTCCCGTCTGCCGCGCGGCCGCTTTTCCCTCGGCCACGTCGACGTCGAGCCCCACTTTGCCGACGTAGAGCGAACCATCCGGTCGGAGCGGGCCGTGCCCTGATACGAAGACCAGGTTGCCGGTCGTCACCAGGGGCTTATAGACCCCCATCGGCTTGGCGGCAGGCGGCAACTCGAGCTTCAATTCAGTCAGGCGGGCGTCGGCGGACATGGAAAGACTCCTCGCGGATAAGGCTGGATGACAGCAGTCGTGTGGTCAAGGTTCTCGGCGATGCGCGGGTCGCGGTCAAGAGCCCGCGAGCGGGGCGTCATTTCTTCGGGCGGGCGATCGTGCCGCGCAGTTCGAAGTCGTCGAAATCGCCCGTGTCGTCAAACGAACCCACGCCGACCACTCCCCAGGCAAAGGTTTTGTCGGTGGCAGTCATCACCGGTGCGGTCAGATCGTCGAAGTACACGGCGATCTCGCCGGTCGCCACGTTGCGCGTGACCCGCACATGGTGCCAGGCGTCGTCCCAGGGAGTCCCGGGCGTGGTCTTGGTCGAGATCTTCGTCCGGGGCGCGCCGTCGACGATGAAGATCTGATTGGCGTGATCGTCGGTCTTCTTGCCGAAGTGGACGTAATAGAAGTGGTCGGGATCCTGGTAGCCGAAAATCAGGCAGAGATCGCGATGGTCGTAATCGCGCTTCGTACTCCGCACCTGCACGTCGAGTTGGAAGTCGCCCACCAGCACCTGGCTGGCTAGCGCGATGTTGTACGGGCTGCGATGTTTTGGCCGGTACTGGCTGGCCCCGACGAGCCGGTAGATCCCGCCGGCCGGAGACTGCTCGAGCTTCCAGGCGGCCGGATCGGTGGGACGCCAGTGCTCGATCCCCTGCTCGAAATCGTCGCGGAACAACAGCGCCATCGGAGCAGGACGCCCCGCCAGGCTCGTCACGGCCGCGAGCGCCGCCAGGCCAGCCAGCCAGCCGGCGCTCATCCGGGTGATTCGCATCGCTGTCCTCCTCTTCCGGGACGCCCGGCGACCACGGCGGCCGGGCGCTCATGAGTTAGTCGATCACCTTGTTGAGCGGATACTCGACGATGCCGCGGGCCCCGGCCCCCTTGAGCTTGGGAATGATTTGCCGCACGACGGTTTCGTCGACGATCGTATTCACGTCGACCCACCGTTCGTCGGCCAGGCTCGATACGGTCGGCTGCTGCAGGGCCGGCAGCAGCGACAGCACGCGCGTCAGGTGCTCGCGCGGGACGTTCATCATCAGCCCCACCTTCCCTTCGGCCGACATCGCTCCGCGCAACATCAAGACGAGGTCGTCGATCTTTTGCCGCTTCCAGGGGTCCGCGTAGGCGGCATGGTTCATGATCAAGCGGGGCGTGCTCGAGAGAATCTCGTCGACGATCCGCAACTGGTTCGCCCGCAGCGAGCTTCCCGTCTCGGTCACTTCGACGATGGCATCGGCCAGCCGCGGCGGCTTGACCTCGGTCGCCCCCCAACTGAATTCAACTTTGGCTTCGACGCCGTGCCGGGCGAGGTACTGCCGGGTCAGGCCCACCGCCTCGGTGGCGATGCGCTTGCCCGCCAGGTCCTGGACGGTCCGCACGTCGGAGGACTCGGGCACGCACAGCACCCAGCGCACGGGGCGGCGGCTGGTTTTCGAGAAGACGAGCTCGGCCACCTCGCGTACGTCGGCGCCGGTTTCGACGATCCAGTCGTAGCCCGTCAGGCCGGCGTCGAGCACCGCATCCTGGACATAGCGCGCCATTTCCTGGGCGCGAATCAGGAGGCACTCGATTTCGTCGTCGTCGATGGTCGGGTAGTAGCTGCGCGAGCTGAAGGTGATTTTGTAGCCGGCGCGGCGAAACAGCTCGGCCGTGGCCTCTTGCAGGCTGCCGGCGGGAATTCCGAGTCGAAGTGGCTTGCCCATGCGTGCGTCCGCCTTCCTCACGATTTCTTGTAGACCTGGGCCGGATCGAAGAGGCGCTGGCCGATGGTCTGCAGCCCCCCCGGCGTCACCTGGCGAAAGAAGCAGCTCGAGTAGCCCTCGTGGCAGGCGGCCCCGCCGATCTGGTGGACTTTGAGGAGGATCGTATCAGCGTCGCAATCGACATAGATCGAGCGGACCTGCTGGACGTTGCCGCTCTCCTCCCCTTTGCGCCAAAGCTTGTTCCGGCTGCGGCTGAAATAGACCGCCCGGCCGGTCGCCAGCGTCTCGGCATAACTTTCGGCATTCATATAGGCGAGCATCAAGACCTCGCCGGTTTCGGCGTCCTGGGCGATGGCGGGCAGCAGGCCCCCTCCCTTGGCAAAGTCGGGTCCCTGGGCAGGCTCAGACACGCGGTTCTCCTCCAGCGGGCGGATGTCGATCGGGAACGCTCCAGACGGCAAGATTTCCCAGAATACCCCCCTGCGACCGGCGGCGAAAGGAGCCTCGGGCTTCGGGCCCTTGCGGCCGAACCGTCGCCCGTACCCGTCAAATCCGCGCCCAACCGCCGCCGCCGGCATGATCCGCGGGTTCGCTTCGCTGGGCAAATGCGGGCGTTACTGCCGGGCGTTGCAGCCTGGCGGAACCGCTGTCCGATCAAAACCGGGGTACCCTGCGCCATCGCGCTCTCCCAGGCCTGAATCGCGAGTCGCGTCGAAAGGACATCGTTTGAGTCGCACGCTGAGTCTCCTGCTGCCGGTCCACAATGCCCAAGCCCAGCTCGAGCAGACCGTCCTGGCGCTGCTCGACGTCATCCCCGAGCTGACGCCGAATTTCGAAGTGCTGATCATCGACGACGGCTCGAGCGACGACACCAGCGACACGGCCCAACAACTGGTCGCTCGCTTTCCTCAGATCCAGCTCATCCGCAACTCGCACCGGCTGGGAATGGCCGGGGCGGTCGGCAGCGGCGTCGCGGCCGCCCGGGGCGAGGTAATCCTGCTGCGCGAGGACGGGACGAAGCTCGAGCTGGCTCACCTCGGCCGGCTC
>JAEUIK010000698.1 GCA_016793185.1 Planctomycetaceae bacterium
GGCGATCGCATAGTTCGGTTCGGCCACCTGGCGGATGGGCCGGTTCAAGACGTCCGCGACGATCTGGCACCACAACGGCGACTGGGCCCCCCCGCCGATGAAATTCAGGGCGTCGAACCGCCGTTTCACGAACCGCTCGACGGCATCGCGAACCCAGCGCAGATTATAGGCGATGCCTTCAAGGACCGCTCGCAGGGCCTCTTCCCGGCCGGTTTGCAGGTTCTGATTGAGGAATCCCCCCCGGGTATTACCGGTCCCGGCCGGGGGTCCGGCTCCGTTCAGCCAGGGGAGAAAAATCAGCCCTCCGCTCCCCGCCGGGGCCTGAGCGGCCAACTCGAAGATTCGCCCGTACAGGTCCACCGGCGCTCCCGCTGCAAGCTGGTCTTGGAAGAGCCAGCGCTGGGCGAACAGCTCGAGACACTTGCCGGCCGCGCCTTGTTCGGCCACGACCATGTTCTTGCCCCGCACCGCGGCGGGCATGGTGCCGATGAAGCGGATCAAGTCAGTCTTCTTGAATGGCACGTGACAACTCAGCCACGAGGAAGTGCCGACGCAGACATGTCCCTGGTAGTCGTGGACGGCGCCCGAGCCCAACACAGCCGCCTGGCTGTCCCCCGTGCCGGCCACGACTTGCACCGTCCGGGGCAGGCCCCAGGCGTCGGCCACCTCGGGCAGCAGCGGCCCCAGCACGCTGTCCACAGGCACCAGATCGGGCAGCTTCTGGCGATCGATTCCCGACCAGGCGAGGAGTTTGCGATCGTAGTCGATGCTGAGGTTGTTGCGGTTGTCGGTGATCAGATACGGAAAGACCGTGCTATGCGTTGCCGAAAACTTTCCCGACATCCGCAGGCTGAGATAATCCATCGGCTCGAGGAACTTGTACGTCGCCCGATAGAGCTCCGGCCGGTCGTGTTTGATGTGCAGGATATGGGCCAGGACGTCGGCGCCCGAGGTGGTCGGCGCGCCGCCATTCACGCGCAGCCAATGGATGAGTTTGCGCGCGCCGTAACCGGCTACCTTGATCAGCCCGTCGGAGACCGCGCGCGAATACGGCGCCCCTCGCGAATCCATCCAATGCACGGCGTTGGCCAGATGTTTGCCCGCCCGATCGACCGGCACGGTGACCGACCATTGCGTGGCGCAACTGACGGCGACGATGCGCTCGGGGGGGACGAGCCGTTTAGCGACGACGCGCCGCACGCCGTCAGAAATCGCCGACCACCAGGCTTCGGGGTCTTGTTCGGCGCCGCCGTTGGGAAGGAGGATGGTCCCGGTCGCATACCGGGCGACGTCGAGCAACTCGCCGCGGCTCGAGGCCAAAACGACTTTCGGGCCGCCGGAACCGAGATCGACGGCCAGGACGTACTGTTCGCCGCCGCCGCTGGTCATGCAACGGCCTGCCGAGCGTGGGGATTCGCACCCGGCTCACGATGCGTCTTCATCAAGTTTCACAGCCCAGCCGCGGGAGCACGCAGGCGGGCACACGACTGGCCCGCCGAAGCTCTGAATATAGGCTGGCAAGCCCCACCGTGAAACGGGGGGGGTTCGCGGCCCGCGAGGAGCTCAGGCCGGGGGTTCGGCAGCCGGTTCCGGCGGGACTGCGGCGGCAGTTCGGCCGCGGCGCCGGCGGCGGAGGAAGAACCAACCCACCGACATCAGCCACAGGCCCACCACTAGTTGCGCGCCTGCAGCTTGGCCACTTCGGTGTACATCTCGACCATCTGCTCGCGGAGCAGATCGATCTGCATCTGCATGACCGAAGTCGGGGACTTCACGTCGACCGCCTTCGCCCGCTGGATGCGGATCTCGGCCAACTCGAGCGCGACCTTCGCCCGCTCGAGGTCGCTGGGATTGACGCTCTTGGGCGCCAACCGCTCGATCTCCTGGATCTTCGAGTAGTTATCGCGGGCGGTCTTGGCGAGCGAGTCGGCGGTCTTCAGGCAGGGATTGAAATCCGACGACTTGCTCTCGGCCAGAGCCTCGTCGAGCCAGTCCTGCGCGACCGAGACGGTCGCTCGCAGCGAATCGATGATCACCGACTGGAACGAGCCGGGCATGCGGCGATTGATCTCGAGAGCCCGTTCCAGATCGATTTGGGCCTGCTTGAGGAAGAGCCGGGCATAGCGGACGTCGAGCGTCTCTTCCTTCTTGGCTTCGTCTTTCTTGGTTTCGTCCGCCAGCGCCGCCGCGGAGCCTTGGATCCCAACGAGACCCGCGCCACCGCCTGCGCCAATCGCGAGACAAACCAGACCGAGGAAGATGGGGTGCATTCGCGACATCGGAGAATCCTTTGCGAGCTACAGGTAACGCGGCCCGCCCGCCGGGGAGTTCGCGGCCGCCGTCAATGAGAACGTAGCTTGGGAAACCCCGGCGCGAGGATGCGCGGCAGTGAATGCCGGGAGCTCGGGACGCCCACGGGATCGCACGCCGCCTCGAGGCGCATCCGCACGAACCGCCGGGCCACCCCGCGGCCGGCAAGGCCGTCAGGAGCGGCATAACTGGCCCTGCGCCCCGCTCCGGAACTGCACTGCGGGCGCCGGCGGGCCCGGAGGCCGATCACCTGCTATTTTCCCGAGTTGCGCGGCTTAGCGCAACCGAATTCGTCCTGTTCGGCGTCGAGATCCCATTGCCGGACCAGGGCCGCCCAGCCCAGCGCGCGGATCTCGGACGCGTCCGCCGCCGAAGCTGCGGTCTCGGCCGATTCTCGAACCGCGGATACGCTCGTTTCCCTCTCGGCGGGGGCGACCCGTGAGGCCGAGGTAGACTCCGCGACGCACGGAACCGCGGCGGTCGGAGTTTCATCCTGCATCTCGAGCGTGCCGGGCTCGAATTCCTGCACGGATACGGCGGGCACGGCTGCCGACGCAACCGTCGCAGTCGCGGGGACCGCCGGCGAATAGTTGTCGGCCCACAACGTGTAATCGGCGCCGTCAACGATCGTGTCGAGGTTGAAATCGCCGTCGGTCGGGAACCACGTCCCCGGCGTCAGGTAGTGGTCGGCCCAGATCTGGTAATCGACAACATCGACGAACGTGTCGAGATGGGCGTCCCCCGGCTTGATCTCAATGATCGGGGTCTCGGCAATCAGGGCCGGAGTAGCGAGGGAGTGCTGCGCGCACGGCGACACATCGGGAGCGGGCGCGCCCACGGATTCGATGGGGACCGCCGACAACAGGTCGCGGTTCTCGAGCGATTCCAGACGAAGCCGGCGCCGCGCGACGGGACCCACGGCCAGAGGGCAACGGGCGGCCACGGAGCGCGAAGTCGGTATCTTCCCTTGAAACGGCATCGAATTACCCCTGTTGCGGACGCAGCGCGAACCGACTTCCCTGTCGGGTGTTTGTCGCGGTAACAGAGCCCCAAACCAGGTGGCCCCTCCGCGGGCATTTCTCCCCGGGATCCTAGTTGCTGCGACCAGCCGATGCAAATCCAGCGCACCAGGCGCCGCGCGCCTGGTCGCCTCGCCGTGCGACGCGGTCTATGATGGTCGCGGAGCGCCGGGAACCCCGACAGGGGATGTCTCACGAACCGATGCATCGATCACCGACCTGTTACTCAGCCCCGCAGTTAGCCATGCAATTTCTGGCACGCCGTTTCGACGACGGACAGCTCGCTGAACTAACGCTCGCCGCCGACAAGATCGCCGCGATTCGGCCGAGCGATGCGCCCCCGGCGCGGGATCAGCAGGTTCCCTACGTCGCCCCGGGGCTCGTCGATATTCAGATCAACGGTTTCGGCGGACAGGAGTTCAGCTCGCTGGAACTGACTCCCGCCAAGGTCAGCCAGATCGTTCGGCAGCATTTTGCCTTCGGGGTAACTCGCGTTTGCCCGACCTTGACGACCCAGAGTCGCGAGGTGTTCACCCATGGCTGCCGGGCGGTCGCCGCTGCCTGCGAGCACGACGCCCTGACCGAGCGCTGCGTGCTGGGCATTCACCTCGAGGGGCCATATCTTTCGCCGGAGGACGGGCCGCGCGGCGCGCACCCGCGCGAGCATTGTCGAGCGCCCGATTGGGACGAATTTCAGCAGTGGCAAGAGGCCGCGGCGGGACGCATCCGCCTGATGACTCTCGCCCCCGAATGGCCGGGGACGCCCGAGTTCGTCGCCCGGGCGGTTGCCAGCGGCGTGGTGATTTCGCTCGGTCATACGGCCGCGTCGAGCGCCCAGATTCGGGCCGCCGTCGACGCGGGGGCGACGCTCAGCACACACCTCGGCAACGGGGCCCACCGGCAGTTGCGCCGCCACCCGAATTACCTTTGGGACCAGCTGGCCGAAGACCGGCTCGCTGCCAGCCTGATCGTCGATGGACATCACCTCCCGGCCGAAGTCGTCAAGACGTTCGTGCGGGCCAAGTCTCCCGAGCGCTGCATCCTGGTCAGCGACGTCTCGGGGCTGGCTGGACTGCCGGTCGGCCGTTATGTCTCCAGCGGCTGCGAGTTGGAGATCCTGCCCGACGGACGGCTCGTGATCGCCGGGCAAGATCAGCTCCTAGCCGGAGCATCGCTCCCATTGGGAGTCGGAGTCGTCAACGTGATGCGTTTTGCCGGAGTCGATCTGGGCACGGCTATCCGGATGGCGACAACCAACCCAGCCCTGCGGTTGCACGCCGCCGTCGGCCAGCTCGAAGTGGGGGGTGCTGCCGATCTGGTGCTCTTCGATCTTCCCCCCGACCACGAGCCCGCCGAACTGCGCATGCGGGCGACCCTCGTCGCCGGCGACGTGGTGTTCGGCGCCTTGCCCACCAAGTAGGGCCGCGACGACACTATTTTCCCTCGCCGACGGCCGGCCGGGGCTTGCGCTGCGCGGGGATGAGGTAGTACTCGTTGAGCATGCGCAGGTAGGTTTGCGACGCATTATCCTCGGGCATCGCGTGCGCCAAGTCGTGATAGATCGCGCGGAGTTGTTCTTTGGTGCCCCGCGAAACCTCGGAGAGGTGCGTGATCGGCCGGACGCGCAGTTCGTCGGCCAGCAGATTGAGGGCCAGCGTGTTGATCGGATCGAAGCCGATGCGGAACTTCGCGCGGCGGGATTGCCGGTCGCCCAATTGCGGTCGCATGACCGAATCGGCTTCGGGGCTGTGGGTGGCCCCGAGATAGTGTCCCAGCTCGTGGACCAGCACTTCGAGTCGTTCCGGTTCGTTCACGTGCTGCGGCCACTCGCGGATCAACACCCAGGGGTGCAGCGCCGCACGGGTGCCACCTAACTTCGTGGGACCGGTCGGCCGCTGGTACTGGCTGGTGAAGCCAATCACGATGCCCCCTTCCGGAGGCCGCGTCTTCTGCTCGAACTCGTGCAGCGACTGGTTGAAATCGGTAATCGAGTCGTCCGATTCCCACGAGCCGAATTCGACGATCTCAAACCGCATCCGGCAGTATTTCTGGAAGATGTCGGAGGCTTTCTTGAGGCGCTCCGTGAGCCGCGGTTTCCACACAGTCTCGGGGGTCTTCTCGTCGTCGTCGATGAGCACCCGTACCGGAATCCGGCCGATGCCCTGGGCACTCGCCGAGTTGACCGCGGCGGGAATCTTCAGTTCGGGATTGAGGGGCGGGACCATTCCGCCGCCGAGGCCGATCTGCTGCAGGTCGACGCCGCCGAGCTTGGTCTCCATGAAGAAACAGACCGCGCACGGCTCCAGCAACGACCCCCGCGGATTGCCATCGGAATGGTAGGCGACCTCGACCGGGCCCAGCACCGGCACTGGCAGGAGATCGCCCGGCTGGAGCTTGTACGTGCGGGGCTTCTTGCCGCGTGGGTCGACGGTGAACGGAACTTCGGCC
>JAEUIK010000715.1 GCA_016793185.1 Planctomycetaceae bacterium
CGAGATCAGCGGGGCTGAGCTGGCCCACCTCGCGAAGCTGAATCTTCAGAGCCGCGACCTGGTGGCGCGCATCCTGTTCGAGCTTGAGATGACGTGCCAGCTCGGCCGCCAGGAACGCCTGCCGCTCGGCCAGGCGCTCATCGAGCTCGGCCGGCGTGATAATCGTGATGCGCCGCGGCGGGCTGATCGCTTCGGCCGGACGGTAGTCGGACGCGGCAGCCCGCACCGTGAGTTGCGTTCCGGGCTTGAGATCGAGTGCAGCGAGGTCCCAGCGCTGCTCGACGCTGCGTTGCTCCCCAGCGACCGTTGTACCGGGCGGCGTGGCGGCCGCGGCGACCGCCGGACGGGGACCCGCGTAGAGCTCCAGCCGCTCGCTCTGCTGGTCGGAACGGTCCGAACGGTCGACCAACCGGGTGATCGAGGCGATTGCCAGATCGTCCTTGGCGGTGATCTTGAGCGGGATTGTCGCGCGGGGCGTCACATGCAGATCGCTGGCCGGCTCGTCGATCGCCACGTTCGGAGGGGCGTCCGGAGTGGCCCTCACTTCGTACTTCGTGTCGGTCCCGCCACTGAGGCCGTCCGTATCGATCAATTCGAACCAGTACGAGCCGGTCTGCTCGACGACAAATCCGGGCTCGGCCTGCGGCGCGAGCTCGAAACCGTGCAGGTCGGCAGTCAACTTGAGGTCGACCGGTTCGGCGCCGTCGCGGAACAATCGCGCCGAGCGCAGCGGCTTGCTCACGGTGGCTGTCAGACCGACTCGCGTGCCCGCCAGCGCCCGCACTTGTTTGTCGCCCGGTCGAGGCTGCCAGCCGGTGTAAGGCGGATACTCGAGCTGCACGGCAATCGTCTCGACCGCCGGGGGCTCGAGCACCTCGACCGCGGTCCAGGGCATGAGCGCATCGTCCCCTCCCACGGCCCGGTATTCGAAGGCGCGCGTCACCGCCTCTTGCCGCCCGACCAGGGCGTCGCCCCAGGGGACCGCCAGCTGTCGCTCGACCGAGACTACGCCGTCGGGCGTCGTGCGCCGATACTCCATCCAAACCTGTTCGGGGAGCTTGACCCCCTCGGCGTCGACCACCTCGACCTCGAAGTTCTGACCCGAAGCAATCCGCGTGACCGGGTTGCGAATCGCCAGGTGATTTCGCTGCGGCCAGGCATCGGTGCCCCAGGGGCGCAACAACCGCGCGACGGCGACCCGAGCGAACTGCGGTGCGGCAAGCGTTAGCACCACCGCCAGGCCGATGGCGACGGCCGCCGCGAGCAGCGCGCGGCGCGTCGGCCGCGGGTCCAGGGCTTCGTTCAGGTCGAGCTCCGCGGTGTCTTGCTCCGTCTGATGCACGACCGCCCGGCGAAGCGCTGCCGAGCCCGCGCCAGGCGAATCGTCGGGCTGGCCGAGAAAATACATCGTGCTCGCCAGGCGATCGGTGAGCCCGGGAAAACGCTTCTCCACGCGTTGTGCGAGCTGCACGGTACTCGTGTGGGCCCGCCAGGCCGGCCAGAGAAAGCGGAGGAACGCCCAGACGGCCACTCCCAGCACGACCAGCGAGGCGATCGTGCGAATCCCACGATCCTGAAAGCGGATCAGGTAATCGGCCAGCGCCACTATGCCGATCGCGGCCAACACGCACGCGCACAGCCACCCCAGCCCATAGCCGAGCAAGAGCCGCCGCCAGCGGCGGGCCAGTTGCGCGATCTGAACTTCCAGGGGATGAGGCACAGTCAGTCCTGCAAACGTTTCGGGGCGAGGCAGTCCTCACCTCAAATTATAAGAGTCCCTTCCGCTTCCGGAGCAGCCATTCCGAAATTAATAGCAGCAAGAACAGCAGCAGCAGCGGCCATTGGTTCCAGAGCACCAGCGGCGGCAGCGCATCGATTGGCACCTGGCGGCCGCGGGGCAGATCGTCGAGCAGCTGGGTCGCGGCGACGGCCGGGTAGAACTTTCCCTGCGTCTCGGTCGCAGCCCGTTCCAGTTCGGCCACGTCCACGGCGGTCGAGGCGAATTCGCCGGGGGGGGCGACGACGAGGAAATCGGCCGCCGGCGGGTTCCCCTCGAGTGCGGGAGCCGAAACCCAGGCGTGGTATTTGCCGTCGGCGAGCTGCGGCAGCACGCCCTCGAAGACGCCGCGGTTGGCGCTGCTCCGCGACAGCGGCAAGTTCTGCTTTCGTCCGCGGTGCTCGATCGTCAGGCTGACGCCATGATCGTCGGCCGGCGCCCGCCGATCGTCGAGAAACCGCACCCGGAGCCGCGCCGCCTCGCCGCGCCGATACTCGCGCCGATCGACCGACAACTCGGCCAGGCGGTCCTTGCCCAGCAGCTTCGAGCGGCTCAGGTAGCGGAGGGTCTGCACCCAGTAGCGGGCAAAGTAGATGTCCCCGACCCGAAATCGCCAGCGCCACGTCTCGTCGGTGGAATGGAACAGAACCTTGCCGGCGCCGACGTACTGCAGCGACAGCACTGGCAGGTGGCGACCATCTTCGAGCAACTTCGTCGGATGCTCGGCCAGCACGCGCGCCGCGGGGCGCAGCCGGGCGGCCGGATAGAGCCAGTAGCAGCCGGGCAACTCGCTCCAGATGCGCCGCGTCTCGGCAGGCGTGTCTCCCAGCTCCAGCGGCGGGCTCGCCAGTCCCAGCTCCGTGGGGGTCACCTGGTAGTCCTCGAGAAGCGGCCCGGGGGATAATTCGCCGGCGCGGACGATCTCGACGGGCAGCAGCATTTCGAGCGGCGTCCCCAGGTAGGCCTGCGGAGTGAAGTGCGGGCCGGCCATCACCACCAGTCCGCCCCCTTTTTCGGAGACGAACGCGGCCAGATTGCTCAACGCGCCGCCGCTGAGGAAGGCCGGGTTCACG
>JAEUIK010000005.1 GCA_016793185.1 Planctomycetaceae bacterium
ACGCGGTCAGCGCGGGCCCCCTGCGGACGCTCGCCGGACGCGGCGCCGGCGTCGACGACATGCTCGATCTCTATGAAGCCATGTCGCCGCTCGGTCGCAATATCACCCACGAAGAGGTCGCCCGCAGCGCTGCGTTCCTCCTCAGCGATATGTCCGACGGCATCACGGGCGAGATCCTGCACATCGACTCGGGCTACAACATCATGGGCTCGCCGGGCCGGATGGTCGAAAAGTTCCGCGGCAAGCTGCAGTCATCCTGAGATGGTACGCGACGAATCGCCGACGTCGATCGCGATTGCCGTGGTGCGGCACCTCGACTGTTTCCTGGTCGGGCGCCGCGGATCGCAGGGGCCGCTGCCGGGACTCTGGGAGTTCCCCGGCGGAAAAGTCCGCTCGGGCGAGCCTCCGGCCGAAGCCGCCGTCCGTGAATGCCGCGAAGAGACGGGACTCGAAGTGGCCGCGCGCGGGCTCTTGAGCGAAGTCGTGCACACCTACGCGCATGGCCAGTTGCGGCTCCATTTCTTCGAGTGCGAGCTGCGCGCCGAGCCGGCCGAGCCGCGCGGCAGCTTTCGCTGGGTGCCAGCCGCGGAACTGGCGCGGCTCGAGTTTCCCGCAGCAAACCGCGCGATCATTGCGCGGCTGGCGGGAACCGGATGACGAAGCTCGGCGCACGCTAGCAGGCGGGGGGGACGACGCCACGGTGGACAGCGAGACAAACCTTTCGCGCTCACCCACCAGAGTGGCGAAAACCGGCCGCTTTCGCGGTGTTTTCTGGAACTGCGTCCGCTCGAGCGCGCCGCGCGAGTCGCTGAGCCGCGCGCTCGTCGCCGGTGGCAGAAACCGCTCTAGGTCGATCGGGAGGCGGACGCTACCCTTTGCAAATCTTACATCTGCCCGATACCCCGACGTTCCGACAGTTGGCCCCCGTGGTGGTTGTTTCGAGCTTGCTCGGCAACGACTTGGAAGCTGGCTCCGCCTGCTGAGACCGCGTTTTATTTGCATCTGGTCCGGGCTTTGCTTTGAGCAGCCGCCGCGATCAGTTCGCCGCATGGATGTGGCGACCCGCCGTTCCTTCCGACAGGAAAGAGTGAGAGAGCATGGAAGCTCGCCTTCTCCGCGGCCTGGCCGCGGCTAGTGCCTTGTTGTTTCTCGGGGCCAGCTATCGCACGCCGAACTTCGTCGTGACGGCGCCGACCCCCGAGTTCGCCAAGCAGGTCGGCGACGAAGCCGAACGCTTCCGCCGCGAACTGGCCGTGCTCTGGCTCGGCCAGGCGCTCCCCAAGTGGGCTCAGCCCTGTCCGATCACGCTGCAGGTCGGACCGACCCTCGGCGCCGGCGGAGCCACTAGCTTCGTCTTCGACCACGGCGAAGTCTTCAACTGGCAGATGAGCATCCAGGGTTCCGAAGAGCGGATTCTCGACTCGGTGCTGCCGCACGAAGTGACGCACACGATTTTCGCGAGCTACTTCCGCCAGCCGTTGCCGCGGTGGGCCGACGAAGGGGCCTGCACCACGGTCGAGCACGAAAGTGAACGCGCCAAGCAGCGGCAGATGCTCATCAGCTTTCTCAAGGAAGACCGCGGCATCGCCTTCAGCCGGATGTTCGCGATGAAGGAGTATCCGCCCGACGTAATGCCGCTCTACGCCCAGGGTTTTTCGCTCTGCCGCTTCCTGATCGATCAACGCGACCGGCGGACCTTCATTCGCTTTCTCAGCGAGGGACTCCAGACCAACGCCTGGAACGCCGCCTTGCAGAACCATTACGGCTTCAACGATATCGCCCAGTTGCAGGGCACCTGGCTCGAGTGGGTGAAGGCGGGCAGCCCGCTGAACCGCCGCACGCCCGAGCAGGGTGGCGATGCGACACTGCTGGCGAGCAGCAGTGCTCCCGCGGCGAACGCTCCCGCTCCCTCGCCCGCCAGACCGAGCGCCTACGCGGCCGCCGAACCCGGTCCCGCCGCCGACGCGCAACAACTCGCGGCCGCCGCGCCGCCGGCCGGCGCTTTGGTGCCGATTCGCAAGCCGCAGGCCAGCGAACTGCTGGCCGCCGCCGAGCCTCGTCCCGAGCCGCAAGTCGACCTCAGCCCGGTGGTCCCGGCCGTCGAGCGCTCTGTGCAGCCGGTGCAGTTGACCCGCCCGCAGCCGCCGCAGCAGGCGCAAGGGCGCGTGCTCGAGTGGACGCAGCCGGCGCCCGGCATACCGGCATCGTCGGAAGTCGCCGCCACGGGGAGCGCACCGCCGGCGCCGACCGCGGCCGCCAACAATACCCGCTCGGCTGCGACGTCGCCGCACATCAAGCTCAGCGGCTCGGCGGCGCAGCGCTATCTGCCCGCCGCGATGTCGCGCCCCCGGGCGACCCCACCCGCCGCGCCGGCGCGTCTGGCGCCCACGCAGCAAGCGGTCGCGGAAGTGACGACCGGGGAGATCTGAGTCGCGTCTGCCGCCGCAGGGCGAATTCGGGCGCGGTGGAACGTCCACGCCCGCCAGCTATTCCGCGGTGAAGAAAAACCGCACCATGTGGAAG
>JAEUIK010000012.1 GCA_016793185.1 Planctomycetaceae bacterium
GGACGTCCATATCGCCGGCGTCCGCTCGAGCTGCGGCTGCACTTCGGTCGCGATCAGCAAAGACACGCTCAAGACGTACGAAACCGGCGAAATCATCGCCACGCTCAACACGCGTTCGTTCACCGGCGATCGGGCCGCGACGCTGACGGTCACCATCGACAAACCATTCTACGCCGAAGTCCAGATCCGCGTCACCGGCTACATCCGCACCGACGTGGTGCTCGATCCGCCAGCCGTCGACTTCGGCTCGGTTGCCGAGGGCGAGGCGGGCGAACAGCGCATCGCCATCGCCTACGCCGGCCGCAATGACTGGAAAATCCTCGACCTCAAGAACACTTCGGCGCTCGTCGATGCCGAGGTCGTCGAGACGTCGCGCGGCGCCGGCCGGGTGAACTACGAACTCATTGTGAAGCTCAAGCCTGACGCACCCGCGGGCTACCTCAAGGATCAGCTGCTGCTGGTGACCAACGACCGTCGCGAGACCGAGATTCCGGTTGACCTCGAAGGGCGCATCGCCCCGGCCTTGTCGGTTACTCCCTCGTCGCTCTTCCTCGGCGTGGTGAACCCCGGCAAGAAGGTCAACAAGCAGCTTGTGGTGCGAGCAAAGCAACCGTTCCGGATCACGGCCGTCGAGTGCGAAGACTCCTCGTTCGCCTTCAAGCATAGCGACGAGGCGAAGGAGATGCACGTCATCCCGGTGACCTTCACCGCCGGTGACGAGGCTGGCAAGATCACACGGCAGATCACCATCGTGACCGACCTGCCCGGCAATTCGCGGCTCGAGTGCACCGCGTATGCCCAGATCGTGTCGGACGAAGTGGCCGGCAGCGATCGGCTGCCGCAGACCACGGCCAAGGCGACCCTGGCGGGCGACAAGCAGTAGCCGCCGGGGCGATTACTTGCGAACGCTGCTCAGCAGCGTCTCGACGCCAATGACTTGTGTCTCTTGGGGCTTCTCCGCGGCCGCACAACTCCCGCAACTCCCGCATCCCGGCGCTGCGCGGCGCGCGAGCTTCAGCCAGGCCTGGCGTGCGACATAGAGCACCGCCAGCAGCACCACGCCCAGCGCGGCGATGTTCTGCCAATCCACGAGCCACTTCAGGGAGGGCATGATGCGAGTTCCTCCGCGGGTCGACCGCTCAGGCTCCGATCAACATTCCCAACTGATAGGTCGCCCAGGCCGCGACGTACGCGATCCCGGTCATGTAGGCGAAGGTGAACGCCGGCCACCGCCAACTGTTTGTCTCGCGGCGAATGGCTGCCAGCGTGGCGGCACATTGCGCGCACAGCGCGAAGAACACCATGATCGACAGCGCCACCGGCACATTGTAGACCGGCCGCTCGGTTCCGTCCCACTTCGCTTGCCGCAGCGCCTGCACGAGCTGGCCGCGCTGGTCGGTATCCTCGAGGTCGACGTTACTTCCCAGATTGTAAATGACCCCCAGCGTGGCCACGACCACTTCACGCGCGGGGAACGAGGCCAACACCGCACAGCCGATCCGCCAATCCCAGCCGAGCGGCCGGACAAGCGGCTCGATCGCCTGGCCGAACCGGCCCAGAAAACTCTGCCGCTGATAGGCGCCGAGGATCTCGTGATCGATCCGGGCCAGCTCCGTTTCGAGCTGGGCGGTTTGCTCGGGCGTGGGGGCGGTCGCCAATTGCGCGCCGAGCTGTTCGCGCTCGGCCGCAAACGGGCCCTCAATGCGCTCCGCGGGATGCGGGTAGTAGAGTGCCGCCCAGACCAGAATCGAGACCGCCAGGATCAGCGTGCCGGCGCGCTGGATGAAGGCCCAGCCGCGCTCGAACATCCGGTGCAGCACGGTCGTCAGCGACGGCCACTTGTAGGAGGGCAGCTCCATCACGAAGGGGGGCGTCGGGCCGCGCAGCATGGTCCGTTTGAGCAGCAACGCCACCACCACCGCGACCACGATGCCTACGACGTACATCGCCGCCATCACGATTCCCTGCAGTCCCAGGCCCAGGCCCAGGTAGCGTTCGTCCGAGAGGTCGACGCCCAGGCGGTACGTCCGCGCGGGGATGAAGGCGGCGATCAAGAGCGTGTAGACCGGCAGCCGGGCGCTGCAGCTCATCAACGGGGCGATCAGGATCGTCGTCAGCCGGTCGCGGCGGTTCTCGATCACGCGCGTCGCCATGATGCCGGGAATGGCGCAAGCAAAGGACGAAAGGAGCGGGATGAACGACTTGCCGCTCAGACCGACGCGGACCATCAGGCGGTCCATCAGGTACGCAGCCCGGGCCATGTAGCCGCAGTCTTCGAGCACGGCGATGAAGAAAAACAGAATGAAGATCTGCGGCAGAAAGACCAGCACCCCGCCGACCCCGCCGATGATGCCGTCGACCAGCAGGCTGCGAAAGGCTCCCTCCGGCAGGCGGGCTTCGACAGCGGCTCCCAGGCCATCGCACAGGCCCGAGATCCAGTCCATTGCGGGGCCGGCCCAGGTAAAGACGGCCTGAAACACGACGACCATCAGTAGGGCGAAGATCAACGTTCCCCACCAGCGATTCGTCAAGACGCGATCGATCCGATCGCTGGCCGTGACACGCCGCTCGTCCGGCCGGCGCAAGACTCCATCAAGCGCTTTTTGCACCCAACCATAGCGTGCGATGGCTTCCACGGCCGGGACGGGATAGCCCGCCGCGCGCAGCCGCTCGCGGGCTTCGCCGAGTTGTTGCGGCGCAAGCGCGGGATACTTGGGGCCGAGCCATTCTTGGAGGTAACCACCATTGTCCAGCAGCAAACGCTCGACCAGGTAACGAGGCAACGCCGTGGCCGAGGCTTGAGCGCCGTTTGCAGCCAGCGCGGTCGCGAGGCGGGCGACCTCTGCGTCGAAGAGCGGTGGAAACGGCTTCAATTCCGGCGGCGGCGCTAGGCTGGCCGCCTGCGCCAGTTCGCCCTCGAGCTCCGCCAGACCCTGGCGGCGGTGCGCCTCGATCGGGATCACCCGCACCCCCAGACGGCGCTCGAGCTCGGGCACATCGATCTCGATGCCACGCTCGCGGGCGATGTCGGTCATGTTGAGCGCGATGACCGTGGGGCGCCCCAGCGACAGCACCTGGCTGACCAGGTATAGGTTCCGCTCGAGATTGCTGGCGTCAACGATCGAGAGGATGACGTCCGGCGGCGCAACGTCGCTGCGGCGCCCGAGCAGCACGTCGACGGCCACCATCTCGTCGAGCGAGCGGGGCGCGAGACTGTAGGTTCCCGGAAGGTCGACGATCTGGAACCGTTGGCCGTGGTAGGAGCAGTGGCCGATTTTCTTCTCGACCGTGACGCCGGGATAGTTGCCGACCCGCTGGCGAACCCCGCAGAGCGCGTTGAAGAGGGTCGACTTTCCGGTGTTCGGATTGCCGATGAGCGCGACGGTCAGGGGAGCGGAGGCTTCGGCCGGGCTGGAACTCATGCCGCAATGCTCAAACTGGCTCGATTGCCACTCGCGCGGCTTCAGCCCGGCGAACCGAGAGAAAATACCCCCGCAAGGAGAACTCGAGGGGGTCCCCCAACGGCGCCTGGCCGACGAGCTCGACCACGGCGCCGGGGGTCATTCCCATTTCCAACAACCGCAGGGTGACGTCATCGCCACCGGCCACTTCTCGCACCCGGCCCCGTCCGCCGATCTGGAGATCGGCCAGAGTCATGAATGCGCCGGCTGCACGAGGACATTCGTCCCCTCGTCGGCCCGAAAGCAAATCTTCGAGCCGTCGAGCCGGATGATGCAGGGGACTCCCCGCTGCACCATCTCGACGAGCTGACCGCCGTGCAGTCCCATTTCGTGGAGGCGATGCACTTGGGCCTCGTCTCCCAGAATCTGGCGGACGTATCCAGACTGTCCGGCTCCGAGCAGATTCAATGGGACCAGGTCGTGCATTGCCGTATTCGCTTCAAAGTAAATATCGCCAAGCATTTACTGCCATTTTTGGCAGGGGCGGCTTGGGTCAATTGAGACTAATTCTCATCTAGCGCGATTGTAGCCGACCCCAGCCCGGAATCAATTGGTCGCGATCAAGAATCGTGCGGACGGGGCGGGGCCGAGTCCGGCGCATTCGACTGCGCCGCCGGTTCGTCGCTGACCGGCTTCGTGCGGCAGCTTCCGCGCAGCCAGTTCCAAATGCGCCGCGGCAGCTTGCCGGACAGAACGTCTTCGGTCACGCTCGATTTCTCCTGCGAGAAGTTGCGCCAGACGCTCTCGAGATACGGCTCGGCGGTGTTCTTGACGGTCGAGTAGAAGCCGGCCTCGCGGATCTCGGACAGCGCTTGCTGATAATGCCCAAACACGTGGCGATTGACGAGGTTCCCCGCCACGCGAACGCTCGAGAGGGCCCCGCGTCCGACCGTGGTCATCTGGTTCATTGCGTGCAGCGTGACGGCGCTCGAGACGTCGAACAACCCCACTCCGTCGCGGCGGGCGAGTTGCGACATTTCGCCCCACATCCGACCGATCTCGGCCTGGGGGATGATCTTGGTGGGGTCGATCTTGGCCACCGCCTCGCGCGTTTCGCGGATCGTGTCGCGCAGCCCGTCGACCGACAACGGCGGCACGTCGAAGGCGTTGGCCGTCACGCCCGACGCCTGCGATACGGCGGCCAGCAGGTCGTCGACGTGGTCGATCGTGCTGTTCTCGTCGATCACTTTCTGGCGCTTCAGCTCTTCGCTCAGCTCGCGCAGATAGGTTTGCGATCCATACGCCACGTCGCTCACGATCGCCAGCACCGTCAGGGGCGATATGTGGAACGTCGCCAGCCCGGCCATCTCGACAAAGTTCCCCACCGCCTTGCGGGCGACGAAGTTCTCGGTCTTGGGCTCGGCCTCGGAACTGGCAGGACGCGCGACGCCGCCGACGTCCTCGACCAGGTAATCGAGCATCTGGCGGACCATGACCGAATAGGTCTTGGAATTCTGGAAGGCTTGCGGCACCAGCAATGCCGCCGACTCGCGCATCGCGCCCCCCACGAGGCCCACACCGCTCCGCAGCGTGCGCTCGGGCAGCGACAGCCCGTAGACTAAGTAGCGCCGCACGGCGGCGTAGCCGGGATCATCGGTCGGGGGTGGTTCGGGCTGATCGGACATCGAGCCTGATTCTCCGTCCCCTGGGTCCCACAAAGGAAGCCCAAATCCGCGAGAATCGGCCGTGCTACGCGCGGATTCTCTTTCGCAACGCGAGCACCACGATGCCGCTCGCGGCCAGCAGCCAGCTGGCTGGCTCGGGCACGGAATAGGCGTTGAGCGCGACCCCAGTGAGCGACAGAAACTCGCTCGTCACCAGCGCGTAGCCGCGCGTACCGCCGTCGCGGTGGGACCTGGCACTCACCAGGGCCGTGTCGCTCACCAAGAACGACTCGCCTTCGCTGACCGTCAGCTCGAAGGCAAACGACTCGCCTGGCGCCAGCTCGGGCGTCGCCAGGAAGGAGAGCTGCGAGTCGAACTCATTGCCCTCAAACAGCAGGTCGTACGAGTCAGGCACGGCGCCGGAATTGGTAACGACGAGCTGATGAACCAGCGATCCCTCTCCCGGCAAGGTCGCCAGTTGCTCGATGACAATGCCCGGGTTGAGCTGCGATTCGAACGCGGGGTCCCCCTCGGCTTCGGGCCCCCAGACGCTCCGCCAGGCGGACTGGTCTCCCTTCAGATACAGCTCGAAGAAAGCGGTCAGCTCCGACCGGGAATGCGCCAACTGGTCGAGCTGCGCGGGCGTGTAGGGGCTGGGGAGCGGGAAATCCTGGAAATGCAGGTGGTTGCCGCCGACGATCGCCCGCAGTTGTGTGGGGGCATTACCCGCGTCGTACATCGGCTGCTGGTGGACGGCGATGGGCGTTGTCTGATCGGCTGTTCCCGCCACAAGGCGCACGGGCACCTGGATCTGGCTCATCGCGGCGATCGCCGACGAGGGAAACGTTTCAGCGGCGGCCAGGTTCGCGACCGCCTTGATGCGCGAGTCCGCGGCCGCGGCCAGCAGGCTGGCGCCGCCCCCCATCGAGAACCCCGACGCGCCGACGGCCGCGGTGTCGAGCTTGCCAAAGAACGGCGACGCGGGATTGTCGTGCAGGGATTGCACATAGTCGATGCCGTAACGCATGTCGGCGGCCAGCGCTGCATGGTTGGGCAGAAATCCCCCCTGCGTCGTCGGGGCAATCGTCACGTAGCCCCAGGTCGCCAGATGTCGCAGCGTTGAATTGTTGAACAAGGGTCCCAGCACAAAGGGATGCCCCCAGGCGACGATCGGGTAGTCGCCGCCGGCGGTTGCGACGGGCTGATTCAGGCCGTTGCTGGTGGCCGGGTAATACAGCCAGGCATCGAAGTTCGTTCCATCCGGACGGGGCACGGAGACCAGCTGTCGGCCACCCAGAAATTCACCCGAAGCGGAATAGTCGTCGGCAGTTGCCAGCGAGAAGCGGGTCGCCAGCAGAGCCACGGCCAACAGGGCGACGCCTGTCCGGCGGAGTCCGGGGGGGAGTGCAACCATCGGGAAATCCTCGTCGCCAAGGGCATGATTGATTACGAGATGACGCGGCAACGGCCTCGGTCCTCACTCGCGCCCCAATTGTAGCCGTGTGGCAAGCCCCACCCAGATTACCCGGGGCTCGTCGCCGGCGTAGCCGACCAGTTCGTCGCGCGGCCGATCCACCACAACGCCCAGCACGCCAAGATCATCGCCCGGCTTGCCGGGCAGGCCTGTGCGGCTGACGATCGTCACCGGTCGGGCCGATCCCGGCAAGATCACGCGGCCCCAGTGCAGCCGTCCTTCGCGGCCCACGGCGTCAAGAGTTCCCGCGAGCAGGATCCCCTCGCCGGCGACCTGCGGCGTTTCGAGTCGTGCTCCAGCTTCGCGCCCGATCGCTGCGCGCCGCTCGTCGGACTTTGTCGCCCGGGCGAGAATCGCCCTCAGGGCGTCTTTGCGGCGGATATTGACCGCCTCGTTCGGCTCCGGTTCGGCAAACGTCACGAGTTCGGCGAGTTGACAGAGCGTCGCGAAGCCTTGGGGCGAGAGCGGAGCGCCGGTCTGGCCGCCGCATTGGTCACACGGAACGCGCTGGCTTGTCGATCCGGTCGCCGCATCCTTCACGGTGACCAAGCCGGTCGATTGGCACCGGTCGCAGATGATCAGCCCTTTGGCGGCGAGCAGGGCGCTTTCGAGTTCGGCGATCGGCCGGGAAGTGAAGGTCCGCGGACCGACATAATCGGCTGGCAGCGGTGGACTCGTGTCCGCCTCCGGCTCGGCGGGCATGGCCGGCACGTTTGCGTCGGGCGCCGCCGGCGCGACGGGCGCCGCGGCTGCCCCATCCGGCTCCGGCAGTTCGGGAGGGGGCGCTGCATCGCGCGGGGCGTCGGCGACCGGTTGGTCCGCCGGCAGGCCCGGGAGCGGGATCTCCAGGAAATTGAACTGCGGCCCGCCCCACCAGTTGAGCAGGTAATACCCGATGGCAACGCCGAGGATTCCGCCGCCGACAACGCCGATCACTTGGCCGAGAAAGCCGCCACCTTGCGGCCGGCGCGGCGTACTGGGACGACCTGGCGCGAGGCCTTCGGCGCCAAGCGCCGGTCCGACGGCGCCGGGCAGCGGACGGTCGTGCGATTCGCCCGAGAAAGCGCGCCACGAAGAATTTCCGTCACCCGGCGAACCTGGCGGCGACCGCGACTCGTCATCCGGTGGGGTTGCGTTGTCGTCAGCCATCCATTCACCTCCGCATGCGACGCGCGCCAACCGGCGCCACTCGCGACGCCAATTGCAGGTTATCCGGCGATAACGCCGAGCGATAGCTGCGGCCACACTCCGACCTCGCGCGGCCCCGTCGTGCGCGGCGCAGTCTTGCGCGAATCGCACCCCGGGGCTACACTGACCAACGCACCTTTTCGGGCCCGTAGCTCAGTCGGTTAGAGCAGGGGACTCATAATCCCTTGGTCCCAGGTTCGAGTCCTGGCGGGCCTACTTTTCTAATTCTCGCAGGTCCGGCTGCAGATGGCCCTGTTGCTGGCCTGTTGCGCTCGGCCGCGGCACGGCGGCGCGGTTGCGCACGCAGCCGTGCGCGGTCTTGTGAGTCGATGCCGCTTCAGTGCGCATGTACGCAGTTTGCCTGCGCGTCGCGCGCTTCTTTCTGGCCTCTTTTTTCTGGGATCTTCGGCAGTGATGGCTAGGATCCGGGCAGGCGGTCGGATGGAAAGATTCCAGGCTCTGCGCAGGGGGTGGCTAATGGCTGTCGTCAAGAAATCCATTGATTCGAAACGCGTTAGCCACTTACGCGGAGTTGTGCTAGTACTCGGCATTTTGTCGGTCGCGCTTGCACAAACCCAACGCTCCCAGGCGCTCGATTTCGAGATCAGCTTCGGTCCGGGCGCGGTCGCGTTGCCGATTCCGGCCAAGATGGGGCTCGCCAAGTCGCTGGGCGCGGCGACCGGCACCTACGAGAGTCTCTTCACCGACCCGGTGGTCCTCAAATTCGAAGTGGACTTCATTCCGCTGCCGCCGGGTGTGCTGGGTTTCTTCGACGTCGATCCCGCGACTGATGCGTTCAGTTACGCCGACGTTGCCGCGGCCCTGGCGGGGGATGCCACGACGGCTTCCGACACGAGTGCGGTCGCCAACCTGCAACTGGGATCGGTGCTGGATGTCATCACCAATGACACAACGACGAGCCCCTCGTTGCGCACGCGGGTCTCGACGAGCGAGGTTTACAACTCGACGCTCCGTTTGACGCGCGCGAATCAGAAAGTTCTGGGGCTGCTCGACCCGTTCGATGGCGGACCCGGCGCCGACGGAACGCTCAAGCTCAGCGCCACGATGGTGCCGGTTTTCGACTTTGACACCAGCGACGGCATCGACCCTGGCAAAATCGACTTCACGGCGATCCTGCTGCATGAGTTCGGCCATGGCATGGGGTTCGTCAGCGGCGTCGACCACATCGACTACGCCGGGTCGGTCGATCCGACGGGGCTCATCGTTCCCCACGGACCCGATTTTCCGTTCGATTACTCGGGAGAGACGATCTTTACGCCGCTCGATCTCTATCGCTACTCGGGCGACAGTCTGTCGTTGCCCGATCAGCCCGCGACGGGTTCAGTGCTGGATTGGGCCTTCGGCGCCAGTTCGCTCTTCGACAATCCCTATTTTTCGATCGACGGCGGCGTTACCCCGCTGGCTACTTTCTCGACCGGCGTCAACTTTGGGGACGGCTTTCAGGCACAGCATTGGAAGGACAGCTCGCTGCTGGGCAAGGCGCCGCCGATCGGGATCTTCGACCCGGTGATCGGGTCGGGCGAGTTGGGAGTCGTCACGCCCATGGACCTCATGGCCTTGGACGTGATCGGTTACGACCGCTTCATCGTTCCCGAACCTGCCACGGCCGTGCTGGCACTCACGGGGCTGGCGGCGTTGACGCTGCGGAGGTGGCGACGGCGTCGCGGGGCGCGCCCCTAGCGGCGGCAGCGCCGATTCGCCCCACAGGCGTGCGGCCAGCGCGGCCGAGCCGCAGGTCGCGCGGCCCGGCCAATTCGGTTCGCACGCGCGCTGCGCGTGCCCTATATTCTGGGTGATGGGCGATTCCCGTGTGACGAGCCCGGCAGCGGAATTGCCAGGCTTGTGAACACGTCTCGTAGACGCTTGCCGACCCAGCGATAAGGAGGATCCGGATGTCCGATGCCGCCGATCTGGTTTCCGTGTACCAGGCCAATAATCCGACGGAGGCGTACTTCGTCAAGAATCTGCTGGAAGCCCGCGGCATCGAAGCGGCCGTCTCCGAGGCCAACGAACCGCTGGCGGGGCTGCCGATCGCGGCGGTGGACGTGCTGGTCAAGCAGGGGGATCTGGCCGCGGCCGAGGCCGTTCGCGACGAATTCAATCGCGACGTCGCCAATCGGCACTCGATTCCGAATTGGAAGTGCGCCCAGTGCGGGGAGATGGTCCCGGCGACCTTCGACGAATGCTACGCCTGCGGTGCCGATCGCCCCGCTTAAAATCGCCAACTTGTTTGCCCGCGGCGAGTTTGCCTGCGACAATGCCCGCAACGTAGTGCGCCGGGCCGGTGGCGCACGGCGAGCTTCTCACCGAGGGCATAGGGATGAGACGCGGCGGGCTGTTTCTGGCGGCGATGCTCCTGGTGTTCTCCCCACGCGCGGCCTGCGGCGCGCTGCTGTTGAGCGCGACGCTCGGTGACTACGTCGTCATTGCCGGTTCAGAGGTCGACAGCGGCTGGATGGCCTCGGGCGTCCAGCGAATCGTCGCCGAGAATTCCACGGCCGGCGATGTGCTGGCGGCCGCGCGCCTCGAAGCGCCAGCGCGGTCGACGCAACTGGCGGGCTGGGCCGGCGCAAGCGCCGAGCCCGGTCGCACGACCAACGCCGCGATGTTTCTCAGCACCGAGGTCATTTCGCTTCCCGAAGAAGGGGAAGTGATGGGGACCCCGTTGACGCTGTACGCCCAACTGGTGGTGCGAACCTATGGCAAGGCGTCGCTCCCGACGCTGCCGGCGCCGTATCAACTGTCGGCATACGTATGGCCCTATCTCGATCCGGGGCCGGCCTACTTGATCGCCCCGAATACCGTGACGCCGATTTCGACCGTGCTGGGGCGGCCCATCGAGTTGACGCTGTCGCTGGGCGTCACTGCGGGAACTCCTGCGGGGGCGTCGTATCCGACGTTTGGCGCCGTCGACGC
>JAEUIK010000050.1 GCA_016793185.1 Planctomycetaceae bacterium
CGCGGCGGCCCGCTTCCTCCATTGGCCCGCCTGGCTGGCGAAAGCCACGCCCCCGCGCGGGGCCTGGCTGGTGCGGGCGGGGCTGTGGATGTACGACGCCTATGCCCGCGATCCGTCGCTGCCGAAACACGCGAGCCATGCGCTGGGGAGCGCCGGCACGCCAGCGGTCGATCCGCAGCGGTACGTGTCGCTATGCTCCTATTACGACGCCCAAGTGCGGTTTCCCGAGCGGTTCACGCTGGCGCTGGTCGAAGACGCGCGTCGCATTGCGGCCGAGAACCAAACGCCTTTCGAGGTGCTGACCTATCACAGCGCGACACGCGATAACGCAGCTGTCGAGATCCGTCCCGTGGACGCCGAGGCTGACGCGCCTCCGACCTTGCGGTGCGAGCCCGCCGCGATCATCAATGCGACGGGCGCCTGGGTCGACGAAACGCTGGCGCGAATCGGCGTCACCGGCAAGCGGTTGATTGGCGGGACGCGCGGCACCCACATTCTGACGTCTTCCCCGCGCGTGCGCGAGCTGCTGGGGGGACACGCGATCTATGCCGAGGCCACCGATGGCCGGCCCGTATTTCTGCTCCCCTTCGGCGACGCGACCCTCGTGGGTACGACCGATCTCCCTTTCGAGGGAGATCCCGCCGCGGCGGTTGCGACGGGCGGCGAGCTCGAGTACCTGTTGGCGACCGTGAACACGATACTGCCGAGAGCACAACTCACGGCCGACGACATCGACCTGCATTATTGCGGCGTGCGTCCCCTGCCCTATGTCGATGCCGCGACCCCGGGTGCGATTACGCGCCGTCATTGGACCGAAGAGCAACCGGGCACCTCGCCGCCGGTATTCTCGGTCATCGGGGGCAAGCTCACGACCTGCCGCTCGTTGGCTCAGGAGACAACCGCCCGGGTTCTCGGCCGGCTGGGACGCAAGGTGGCGACCAACTCGGAGCAGCGCATGTTGCCCGGCGCCGAGGCATATCCGCGCGACCCGGCGGCGCGCGACCAGCAGTGGAATGCCTGGGCCAAACGCTTTGGCCTGCCACGCGCGTCGATCGACGGCATTGCCGCGCTGGTGGGAACGCGCACCGTGAACATCCTTTCCAGCCTACCCGATACAGGTGCTCCGACGGGCGAGCCAGTTGCGCTGCTCACAGGCACGCATCTGCCACGCAGCTTCGCGGCTTGGATCATTCAACACGAGTGGGTCACGACGCTCGACGACCTGGTCGAGCGGCGGCTCATGCTCGTGTTCGAACCGGATTTATCGGAGGCTTGCCTGCGCGAGCTGGCGGAACTGCTCGTGGCGGCGGGGCGGTTGGCGCCGGGAGCTGCGGATGCGGCGGTCGAAGCGACGGTGGCACGCTTGCGAACGCATTTCGGCAAGCACGTCCACGCGCTCGATCAGTGTTGAGCGGAGGGGGAAAAAGTGACCGAAGTCGGGAACCGGAGTCCCGATGCGCGGGGGATTGTCGCGGGGATCGGCCTCGTCGGCCCGATGCGATCAATTTAATTCCGTTCGGCCTGCCCCGGGGCGAACGAACGTGGGGGACCATTCATGTCGCGCGAATTATGGCGAGAGGTGCTGGCCGAGTTCCTGGGGACGTTCGTCCTCATTATGTTCGGGGCTGGCGTCGTGGCGCAGGTTGTCTTGGGTAAAGGTGAGTTCGGCAACTATTTGTCGATCAACCTCGGCTGGGGATTGGCCGTGACCCTCGGCGCCTACGTGGCTGGCGGCGTCTCGGGCGCCCACCTAAACCCCGCTGTGACCTTGGCCCTGGCCCTGCATCGGGGGTTCGCCTGGCACAAAGTCCTCCCCTACGTGCTGGCACAGCTCTGCGGCGCCTTTGTCGCCGCGGCGGTGGTCTACGGCACCTATCACGAAGCGATCAACGATTTCGACGGCGGCACCCGGCATGTCGCGGGCCCCTTGGGAACGGCCGGCATCTGGGCGACGTACCCGAACTCCTATCTCAGCAACTTTCCCGGCGGGTTCGTCGACCAGGTCGTGGGCACCGCACTCCTGGTGGGCTGTATTTTTGCACTCACCGACCGGCGCAATGGCGCGCCCGAAGCGGGGCTCGGACCGCTGCTGGTCGGCGCACTTGTCCTGGCGATCGGCATGACCTACGGCGTCAATTCGGGCTACGCGATCAATCCGGCCCGCGACTTCGGCCCGCGTTTGTTCACGGCCGTTGCCGGCTGGGGGAGCGAAGTCTTTCGGGCCAACGATGGCTGGTGGTGGGTGCCGATCGCCGGGCCGCTGGTGGGAGGCCCGCTGGGAGGCTGGATCTACGACCTGTTGATCGGCAACCGGATGCCGCGGCAGACGCCGCTGCGGTAGCGTCCCCCTCACCGCAATTTGCCGAGTGACTCTCCCCTGTTTTTCGCACGTCGAGCACGGAGCCACAGGATGACCAAGTTCGTACTGGCCCTCGATCAGGGAACCACTTCGAGTCGCGCGATTCTTTTCGGTCACGAGGGACGCGTGCACGCCGTCGCGCAGCAGGAGTTCCCGCAGATCCTCCCTTCGCCCGGCCATGTCGAGCACAACCCCGAAGACATCTGGCAATCGCAACTGGCGGTCGCCCGCGAAGTGTTGGAGAAGTCCAGGACCGCGGCGACCGACGTCGCGGCGATCGGCATCACGAACCAGCGCGAAACGACGGTGCTGTGGGAGCGCGACACTGGCAAGCCGGTCGCCAACGCGATTGTCTGGCAAAGCCGGATCAGCGCCGGTATCTGCGAGCGGTTGCGCGCCGACGGACTCGAGCCGATGTTTCGCCGCAAGACGGGATTGGTCGTCGACGCCTACTTCTCGGGCACCAAGATCAAGCACCTGCTCGACACCATCCCCGGACTGCGGGCGCAGGCCGCGGCCGGCAAGATTCTCTTTGGGACGGTCGACAGCTTTCTCATCTGGCGGCTCAGTGGCGGCCGCACGCACGTCACCGATGTGAGTAACGCCAGCCGCACGCTGCTCTTCAATATCCATACGCAGGAGTGGGACGACGAGCTGCTTCAGGCGCTCGAGGTGCCCCGGGCGATGCTCCCCGAAGTCCGCAGCTCCAGCGAAGTCTACGGCCAGACCGCCGCCGAAATCTTCGGCGCGCCGGTGCCGATCGCCGGCGACGCGGGGGACCAGCAGGCGGCAACGTTCGGGCAGGCCTGCTTCGAGGTCGGCGCCGCCAAGAACACCTATGGCACCGGCTGCTTCATGCTGCTGAATACTGGGGAAAAGCCCGTTGAGTCGCGCAACAATCTGCTGACGACGATCGGCTGGAAGATCGGCGGCAAGACGACCTATTGCCTCGAAGGCTCCGTGTTCATCGCGGGGGCCGTCGTGCAATGGTTGCGCGACGGACTGGGGATCATCAAGACCTCCGGCGAGGTTGAGCAACTCGCGGCCAGCGTGCCCGACACCGACGGCGTGTACCTCGTGCCCGCCTTCGTGGGCTTGGGGGCTCCCTATTGGGATCCTTATGCGCGGGGGACGATCGTCGGGCTGACGCGCGGCACGACGGCAGGGCATATTGCACGGGCGGCCGTCGAGTCGATGGCCTTCCAGACGCGCGATCTGGTCGAGGCGATGCGCAAGGACGCGGAGCTCAACCTGGCCGAGCTCAAGGTCGACGGCGGCGCAAGCATCAACCACGCGCTCATGCAGCTGCAGGCGGACCTGCTCGGCACGAAGGTTCGCCGACCGGTGGTCGCCGAAACGACCGCGCTCGGCGCCGCTTATCTCGCGGGGCTGGCCGTCGGATTCTGGAAGGACCTGGCCGATGTCGCCCGGAATTGGGCCCTCGATTGCGAGTTCACACCCCAGCTGCCTGCGGTCGAACGCGAAGAGCGTTACCGGCACTGGCTGCGAGCCGTCGAGCGGAGCCGCGATTGGGCTCCCCACGAACACACGGCGTCCTAGAACTCCGCACGGATCGCCGCGGCGCATCCGGCTGCTCGCGCCGAGACTGCACTAAATCGCGCCGCGGATCGCCGACAGTTCGGCACTAGTAGCGCATCGTCGGTCGTGCGGCCTGCAACGTGTCGCCGGAGTAGCGGGCCACGTTTTGTTTGAAGCGCTGCAGGTTCTCTTCGGTTGCGAACAAGTACACGCGATTGCTGAGGTACATCCCGAACTCGCGCTTGCCGGGCACGCGCAACCCCTGATCGACGGCCGCGACCGGATCTTCGCCGCCGGCGATCGGTGCGTAGCGGTCGGGATTCTGCCAGAACTTCTGCTGCTCGGCGGGACCGGCGAAGAAATACAGCCGGCCTTGGTGATGGATGCCGTATTGCCGGTTCCCCTTCACCCAGGCGTGGTTCTCGCAGAGTCGCACCGGGCAGTACCCGTCGAGCCCCAC
>JAEUIK010000125.1 GCA_016793185.1 Planctomycetaceae bacterium
GGACGCGAGACGCTGGGTTGGTTTGACCTCTCGACCCTCAAGGAGCCTTACCGGATCGAAGGGAAGAAAACGATGGGGCTCGAGCTGGCCGAGCAGTTCGGTTGGCGGTTGCCCGACGTGATTCTCTATCCAACCGGCGGCGGGACCGGGCTGGTCGGCATGTGGAAGGCCTTCGCCGAGCTCGCCGCGCTCGGGTGGCTCGAAGACGAGCGACTCCCCCGCATGGTCTCGGTGCAGTCCGACGGCTGCGCGCCGATCGCGCGGGCGTTTGAGCGCGGGGAACGCTTTGCCGAGCCGTGGGCCGACGCGCGGACGATCGCCAGCGGCATTCGCGTCCCGGCTGCCGTGGGGGATTTCATGATTCTCGACGCCGTCCGTGCCAGCGGCGGCCTGGCGCTCGCCGTGCCCGAGGGAAAGATCCGCGGCTGGATGGAGTTGGCCGTGAGCCGCGAAGGCATCAGCGTCTGCCCCGAGTCGGCGGCCTGCGTCGGGGCGCTCGAAACGCTGGTCGAGCGCGGTTGGATTCGCCGCGACGAGCGGGTCGTGATCTTCAACACCGGGGCCGCGCAAAAATATCCCGAGGCCATCGCCTGCGAGCTGCCGAGAATCGATCGGCATCAGCCGCTCGACTGGGAACGCATCGCGGCGGGGGGATAGTGCTTCGACAAATTGCGAGAGGGGTGCCCTACCCACACCAGAGTGGGCATGTTGGTGCAGCGCCGCCTCGAACCGCACGCGCGCCGGGGCGTGCCGCGCCGGAGAACGACGTGCTCAACCCGCCGTTTCCGTTCCACGAAGTTCGGCCCCCAGCTTCTGGTGGCAAGCGGCGACGATCTGGTCGCGCAGCGCGTCGGCCTGCTCGTTGGTGAGCGTGGCCGTTTCGTCGCCGAGTGCGATCGACAACAGCAGGCTCTTCTTGCCGGCTCCCAAGCGCTGCGGGTCGCGATAGGTCCCCTGGTAATCGCAGGCCGTCAAGCGGGGGCCCCCCGCCTCTCTCACGGCCGCCGCCAGGTCGGCCCAGCGGACCCGCTCGTCGACGACGAAGTTCAGATCGCGCGCGATGGAGGGGAATGCCGACGGCTTGACGTACTGCGGCACGATCTGAGCCCGTTCGCTCAGCAGCGCCAGCCGCAGTTCGGCGGCAGTCGCGGGTCCGCGCAGTTCGAACCGCTTGCGCCCTGCCGGAGCGAGCTCGCCCAGGTAGCCGAGCGTGTCATTGCCCAAGCGGAGCTCGACATATCTCCCTGCTTGGAACAGCGGGTCGCTGCTGTTGGCCACGGCGAGCGGCTCGGCAATGTGCAGCGCGGCCAGGATCGCTTCCAGCACGCCCTTGAGCTCGAGAAACCCGCCCCCGCTGGTCAGGCCGAGCATCCGCTCTTCGCGGGGGAGGCCCGCGGTTTGCGGTAGATAGATCTTGGCGATCTCGAAAAGCTCGATCGTGTGGTTGGCCAGCGTCTCATTGATGCGGCGCGCGGCGAGCAGGCTGGGAATCAGGCTCCTCCGCAAGCGGTCGGCGCGGCGCAGTACGGGGGTCAGGCTTTGCAGAGCCGGAGCCGAAGTCCAGGGCGTATAGGCCTCGGAGAGGGGCTCCTCGACCGTGCTCAGGGTCATCGCCTCGTCAAAGCCCTGTGCCGTCAGGGCCTGACGCACCGTGGTCAGAATGCGATCGTCGCGCGAGCGCGCTGAGGCCGCCATCGGAACCGCGACGTCTTCGGGGATCTTGTCGTAGCCGTGGATCCTCGCGACTTCCTCGACGAGGTCGATTTCGCGCGTCAAATCCTGCCGCCAGCTTGGGGGAACCACTTCGATATGCTCGGCGTCCGAGCGGCGCACTTCGCCCCCCAAGGCCTGCAGGATGCGCTGCGCGATGCTCGGCTCGATCTCGATTCCCAGGACGCGCTTGAGCTGGCTGAAGCGGAGCGTGATCGGCGTGCGCGCCGCCGGCGGCTGGCCGACGTCGACCACGCCGGCCGCCAGTTCGCCGCCGCACAGTTCGAGGATCAGCTCGCAGGCCCGGCGGCTGGCCCAGTCGACCCCCTGCGGATCGATGGCCCGCTCGAAGCGGTACGACGAATCGCTGTGCAGCCCCAGTTGCCGCGCGGCCTGGCGAATGGCCAGCGGGTCGAACAGCGCCGCTTCGATCAAGAGCTCGGTCGTGGCGCTCGAGACCTCGGTGGCGGCGCCTCCCATGATGCCGCCGATCGCCACCGGCTGCCGGGCGTCGGCGATCACGCACATGCCGGGCCCGAGCTCGTAGGTTTTATGATCGATGGCTTCGAGCTTCTCGCCAGCCCGCGGCTCGCGGACGATGATCTCGCCGCCCGCCAGCTTCTGGAAGTCGAAGGCGTGCAGCGGCTGGCCGCACTCCATCAGCACGTAGTTCGTGATGTCCACGACGTTGTTGATGGCCGCAATGCCGATCGTCGCCAGCCGGCGCGTCAGCCAGCTGGGACTGGGGCCGACTTTGACGCCGCGGATCACGCGCGCCGTGTAGCGCGAGCAGAGCTGCGGCGCTTCGATCTTCACCCGCACGAGCGTCTCGGCAGCGGGGCCCTGCGCGACGGGCTGGGCGGCCGGAACCTTCAGCTCGCGCTCCCACAGCACCGCCACCTCGCGGGCGATCCCCAGGTGTCCCAGGCAATCGGCGCGATTGCTGGTCACTTCGAGGTCGATCGCCAGGTCGCCGGCGACGTCGGCGGTCGATTCGTGGTTCAAGCCGGCGAACATCAGCCGCCGTTCCAGCTCGGCGGCGGGCATGTCGAGATTGACGTACTCTTTGAGCCAATTCCAGGAGACGATCATGGCGGGCTTTCAGGTTTGTGCGGAACGCGATTGCGGGTAAACAACCGCCAAGGCACGAAGACACCAAGCAGAAAAAGGAAATCGGAGAGCCAGGCCTGGCGTGCCCGCCATTCAATTCCTTTGTGCCTGATGTGTCTGTGTGGTTAATCCTCGCTGACTGCCCCACGGTGCTAAAACTGCCGCAGGAAGCGGACATCGTTCTTGTAGAATTCGCGGATGTCGGTCACGCCGTGGCGGCGCGCACAGACGCGTTCCACGCCCAGGCCGAAGGCGAAGCCGGTGACTTCCTCGGGATCGTAGCCCACCGCTTCGAGCACGTGGGGGTCGACCATGCCGGCGCCTCCCATCTCGATCCAGCGGTCGTGCCATTGCATGTCGACCTCGACGCTCGGCTCGGTGAACGGGAAGAACGAGGGCCGGAAGCGGATGTGCACCTCGCCGCCGAAGTAGCTGGCCGCGAACAACCGCAGCACGCTCTTCAGATCGGCCATCGTGACATGGCGATCGACCAGCAGCCCTTCGATCTGATGGAACATCGGGTAGTGCGTGGCATCGGCCGCGTCGGGACGATAGACCCGCCCCAGCGAGATGATTCGCACCGGCGGCGGCGTGCTCTCCATCACCCGGATCTGCACGGTGCTCGTCTGGCTCCGCAACAGCAGCGGACCGCTCGTCCCCGCGCCGACTTGCGCCGTGGCCAGGTAAAAGTTCTCGAGCGGGTCGCGGGCGGGATGCGTCGCCGGAATGTTGAGCGCCTCGAAGTTGTGCCGCTCGTCCTCGACCTCGGGACCTTCGGCCACCGAGAAACCGAGTCGGCCCATGATCTCCTTCAACTCGTCGATTGTCTGCGTGAGGGGGTGGAGATGTCCCAGCCGGGGGCGGACGCCCGGCAGCGTCGCGTCGAAGGTGGGGTCGGCCGCGACCGCCGGACCCGCGGCGAGCCGTTCTTGGGCGGCGTCCAGGGCCGCCTCGATCCGCTGCTTGATCTCGTTGAAGCGTTTGCCCGCGGCCGGCTTGTCGGCGCCGGCGAGTTTGCCGAGCCCCTGCTGCACCTGCTTGAGGCGGCCGCTCTTGGCGCCGGCGAACTCGACCCGGGCGGCCTCGAAACTCGGCTTGCCATCCACCGCGGCGAAGGCCTGCTCGGCCTCCACGGCCAGGGCGTCGAGCTCGGCGAGATAATCAGCCAGCGACACGGGTGA
>JAEUIK010000127.1 GCA_016793185.1 Planctomycetaceae bacterium
GCGCGGGTTACCGTGCGGGCCAATCTCAACCAGTTGATCGGCGGCGCCACCGAGGAAACCATCATCGCCCGAGTGGGCGAGGGCATCGTGAGCGCGATCGGCTCGTCCGAAACCCACCAGCAGGTGCTCGAAAACCCCGACCTGATCTCCAAGGCCGTGCTGGCGCGCAGGCTCGATTCGCAGACCGCGTTTGAAATCGTCTCGATTGATATCGCCGACATCGACGTGGGAGACAACATCGGCGCGCGGCTGCAGGCCGACCAGGCCGAGGCCGACATGCGCGTCGCGCGCGCGAATGCCGAGGGTCGACGCGCGATGGCCGTCGCCCAGGAGCAGGAAATGCTCGCTCGGATCGAACAGAGCCGCGCCAAGCTGGTCGAGGCCGAGGCCGACGTGCCCAAAGCGATGGCCGAGTCCTTCCGCCGCGGCACGCTCGGGATTCTCGACTACTACAAGCTGCGGAACGTGCAGGCCGACACCGAAATGCGCAGCTCGATCGCCGGCACCAGCCATTCGCGCAACGGCAAGGGGGCATGAGCGATGGTCCCCTTCGCGCCTCTGTTGGCGGCCGGCAACGACTGGGTCGTGGCGGTCCTCACGATCGCCCTGCCGGCCGTGATCTGGGTGCTGAACTTCGCGTTTGGCCGCCTCAACCAGCCCGCACCGCGTCCCCCGCAACCCGGCAGGCTCCCCCCGCAGGCCCCCGACAAAGTGAGCCCCGAGGACGAGGTGCAGGAGTTTCTCCGCCGCGTGCGGCAGCGACGCGAGGATGTCGATGCCCTGGAAGTGTTGCGGCCGCGCGAGGCGCTGCAGCCACCGGCGCGGCCGGTCGAACGGCCGGCTGCGCGCCCCCGGCAGCCGCGCGGGACGAAAGCGAGTAACCGGCCCCCCGTTCGCACGCCGCTGCCGGCGACCAAGCCCGAGCCGCGGAAGCCGCTCGGCTCGCGCATCGGCGAACAGGTCGCGCGCGATATCGACACCAGCGACGTCACCGAACGCGCCGGCCAGCTCACCAAGCTCGACCAGGCCGACGAGCAGATGGAAGCGCGGATCCAAAGCACCTTCAATCGCAAGCTGGGGCAGTTGGACGCGACCGCCAGTGCGACCGATTCGCAGGGGGGCAAGTCCGCCGACGCAGCGACGGAAGAGACCTCGCTGGCGGCGCAGCTCTTGGCGCAACTGGCCAACCCCGCCGGCGTGCGACAGGCCGTGTTGATGCGCGAGATTTTCGATCGCCCCACCCATCGCTGGTAACAGCGGCGTCGCCGCGACAGGCTGCCGAGACCGCCCCTTGATTTTCGCCAATCCCCCTCCTCGAAGCGAGAGCAAGTGACGATGCAGATTCCGCGGATTAGCCCCGAGAAAACCCGCCTGGGCTGGGTCGGCACCGGTGTCATGGGAGCCAGCATGTGCGGCCACCTCCTCGCGCAGGGCTTCAAGACCACGGTGTACAACCGTTCGCGCGAGAAAGCCCAAGGGCTGATCGACCGCGGGGCCTCCTGGGCCGACACGCCGCGGGCGCTCGCCGAGCAGGCGGACGTGATCTTCACCATCGTCGGCTACCCGGCCGACGTTCGCGAGGTGGTGCTCGGCAAAGAGGGGACGCTGGCCGGTTCCAAAGCCGGCAACGTGCTGGTCGATATGACGACCAGCGAACCTTCGCTGGCCGTCGAGATCGCCGCCGCCGCCGCCAAGAAAGAGGTCCACAGCATTGATGCTCCCGTCTCGGGCGGAGATATCGGCGCCCGCGAGGCCCGGCTCTCGATCATGATCGGCGGCGATGCCCGCGTGGTCGACGCGCTCCGGCCCTGCTGGCAGGCGATGGGCAAGACCATCGTCCACCTCGGCGGACCCGGCGCCGGCCAACATACGAAGATGGTCAACCAGACAGTGATCGCCTCGACCATGGTCGGCGTCTGCGAGGCGCTGCTCTACGGGTACCGTGCCGGGCTCGACCTCAACAAGGTGCTCGAAGCGATCGGTCCCGGCGCCGCCAGCAGCTGGTCGCTGGTCAATCTCGGTCCGCGGATCATCAAGGGGAATTTCGATCCGGGTTTCTTTGTCGAGCACTTCATCAAAGACATGGGCATCGCGCTGGACGAGGCGCGGCGAAT
>JAEUIK010000153.1 GCA_016793185.1 Planctomycetaceae bacterium
CTGGGGCGAGGGGGAAAATGAGGATGCACCGATGCGACATCGCAGAGCGCCGGCTGCTTCGCGATCGCGGGAGTTGCGGGGCAATGCGACGGGTCCAGAGAAGCTGCTCTGGGCAGCGCTCCGATCGCGCCGGGCCGCGCATCTGAAGTTTCGGCGACAGCATCCGTTAGGCGCCTATATCGTCGACTTTTACTGTCCAGCCCATCGCCTCGCGATCGAACTCGACGGCAATAGCCACCAGGGTCGCGCAGACTACGATGCCGCTCGGACAAGCTGGCTGACGGCGAACGGAATCCGAGTCCTGCGTATCGAAAATGACGATGTCCTGTGCGAAATCGACTGCGTACTCGAAGGGATCTTGCGCGCGTGCGGTATTGATCCGGATCACTTCATCTCACCGACCGAGGAATGACTATCCAAACCCTTCTCCCCGCGTTGCGGGGAGAAGGTGGCCGAAGGCCGGATGAGGGGGGGCGCGGGTTGGCGTCACGACGACCGTACCGCGTCGACGGCTCCACAGAGCCCCTCACCCTAACCCTCTCCCCGGAGTACCGGGGCGAGGGGACAGATCCCTTCTCGTGGTTGCCAAAAACGAAACCAGATAAGATCACGATTGTCACTTCCGCATCCCTCCGAGAGTACCCCCGTGAAGCTCACGCCCCGCCAGCAGCAACTCGTTCAGCGGACGTTTCTCGATTACCAGTCGACCGCCGACTTCCTGGAATGTCCTTTGGTGATCGAGCGGGCGGAAGGACTGCGCCTGTGGGACACCGAGGGGCGCGAGTACCTCGATGCCATTGGCGGCATCTTCGTGGCGGGACTCGGCCATCGGCATCCGCGCGTGATGGAGGCGATGCGCCGCCAGATGGAGCGCGCGACGTTCGTGCCGCCGCTGCACGGCATCTCCGACGTGACACTCGAGTTCATCGACAAGCTGGGTTCGATCGCCCCGGGAGACCTGCGCTACGCCAAGCCTGTGAGCGGCGGCTCCGAGGCAGTCGAGACCGCTCTCAAATTCACGCGCCAATACTTCCAGCAGTCGGGCCGGCCGGGCAAGTACAAGTTCGTCAGTGTCTACCTCGGCTACCACGGGGCGACGTTCGGCGCGATGGGAGCCAGCGGCACCGGACGGCGCAAGACGCGCTTCGAGCCGCAGATGCCCGGTTTTTTGAAGGTTCTGCCGCCCATCGCGCTGCGCGACCGTTTTTCCAGTTGGGACGAAACCTGCCGCTTCGCCGCCCGACTGTTCGAAGATGTGATCGTCAACGAGGATCCGGCGACCGTGGCCGGCATCCTGGTCGAACCGATCTCGAATACGGCGGGCATCCAGACCCCCACGTCCGAATACTTTCGGATCCTCCGCGAGATCTGCGATCGCCATCAGGTGCTGCTGATCTTCGACGAAGTGATCACCGGTTTCGGGCGCACCGGCAAGATGTTCGCGGCGCAGACGTTTGGGGTCACGCCCGATATCCTCTGCGCGGGCAAGGGGATCTCTTCCGGGGCCGTGCCGATGGGAGCGCTGCTCGCCCGCGAGGATCTGGGAGAAGCCTTCGCCGGTCCGGCTGGCAGCGAGGTGAACTTTGCGCACGGGCATACGTTTGCGGGAAACCCGCTGGCCGCGGCGGTCGGGATCGCCGTGATCGATGAGATCGTCGAGAAGCGGCTCGACGCCCGAGCGGCCGAACTCGGCGAATATCTTGTCGGCCGGCTCGAGCGGTTGCGGGCGCTGGGCTGCATTCGCGAGATTCGCGGCAAAGGCTTGCTGCGGGGAGTCGAGTTCGCCGAGGATCCGGCCGCCGGCCGCCCCTTTCCGGCCGACCGCAAGCTGGGAAAGATTCTGAAGCGGGTGGCACTCGAGCAGGGGCTGATCCTGCGGGTCGACCCGGATTGGTTTGCGGTGGCGCCGCCGTTGATTGCGACCGAGGCGGAGATCGACGAGATCGTCGACCGGATCGAGCAGTGTCTGACATTGTCGCTGGAGCGGATGCACTCGCCAGCCCAGCGTTCCGAGACTTAGCCGGAGGAGGTCGCCATGTTGGGGTGGCTGGTTTCCAAGCGATTGGATGCGGCCGAGCGGCAGTTGGGCGTCTCGGTCGACTACTTGCGGCATCTCTACCGGGTTTCGCCGGGGGGCTTTTTCAAGTTCGCCCGGATCCTCCCTTTGGCCGCCTATCGCCAGAAGCTGCCGGCCGAACCGTTCCACGTCGCCACGCTGGCGGCCGTCAAACACGAGGATTGCGGCACCTGCGTGCAGATCGGCGTCAACATGGCGCTGCGCGACCGGGTGCCGGCGGCGGTGATCAAGGCGACCGTCGAGGGACGCCCCGAGGATCTTTCGCCCGAGCTGGCCGACGTCTATCAATTCGCCACGAGCGTGGCCTGCGCCGACGGGCTCGAAACGGAGCCGCGCGAGCGGATTCGGCAGCGGTGGGGCGAAACGGCCCTGGCCGAGATGGCCCTGGCGATCGCCAGCTGCCGGACGTTCCCGACGCTCAAACGCGGTCTGGGTTACGCCACGAGCTGCGCGCGCGTGCGGATCGACCTGCAGGGGACGGCGGCCAGCCAGTGACCGGTTCGCGTGGATCCGGATGTGACGATCCAAACGCTGCGCGGCAACGTACTAAGTAGGTCACCGGAGCAGAGTCGAGGCCAACCGAGGATGGCGGGCAACTCGTTCGAGGTCGCGCGCCAAACTGTCTGATCGTTCTGAACCTGTTGCTCCGGTGCGCGGCACTTCTTCCCGGAGCACTCTCATGGCAGAGCAGGGTCCCGTTTCGCGCCTGCGCTATCTGTTGAAAGCGCTGCGAGCCGGCAACACCGGCGGCGAACGCCCTGCGCGCCAGCCCGGCAAGAGCTGCCGGCGGATTCGGCTGGTCGATTTCTGCGACCGGAGCCGGCCGCACCAGGTCTAGGAACCTCGCATGATCCACCCACTCTAACCCACTGCGCCAGCCCGGGGAGCGTTGAGCATCCTCCAGCGATTCGTTTCCTTGGCTGGCGCATCGGATTGGAGTGTGTGCCGCATATCGGGCAGCGCAAAAAAAAAGAGAGGCGATTCCCGGTCCGGGAATCGCCTCTCCGGCGTTGAGTCGCAAAGAGCCGCGAAGGCAAAGTTACTTCGCCGAGCTGAACTGCGGCAGTTTGGCCGTGAACTTGGCGGGGTCGGCCTTGAAGCCATCGGGGCAGCCCGGGCAGCAGAAGTAGACCTTCTTGCCGTCGTGGGTGACGTTGACGTCGGCCTTGATGTCCTTGCCGCTCAGGGGGCACTTGGTCTGAGTGGTGTAACCCTTGTCGAAGTCGGCATCGGCAAAGATCAGCGCCAGGGCGTCAGCCGACTTTTCGGTCTTCCCCTTGCAGCCGTCGCAGCAGAAGGCGACCTTGATCCCCGACACGTCGGCGGACTTCTCGGCGTTGCAGGGCTTGCCGCTCAGCGGGCAGGCCACTTGCACGGCCTGGCCGGTCTGGACCAACTGGCTGTTGGCCTTGGCCGCGAATTTCTCGGTGTTAGCGGCGAAGGCCTTGGGGCAGTTGTTGCAGCAGAAGTAGACCTTGGCTCCCTTATAATCGACGGCCGAGGCCTCCTTGGCCGGGGCGCCCGAGACCGGGCACTTGCAATCCACCTTCGATTCGGCGGCGTTCAGCAGCCCGACGACAGCTACCGACAGTCCCAACACGGCACTTGCCAGAAAACCAGTTCTCATTTTGAATTCCTTTACCAAGAACGCTGCGGAAACGTGGTGAGCGAGTTGATGCGCACGGCTTCATCCTCTTGCGCCGGACGAATTTTCGGCCATTCAGACCCCCCCTGTCAAGAAACTTTGCGGCCAGGGTAAGTTTTTCGGAAAATCGCGGCGGCGCGGCGCCTGGCCCGGCAAATTCCCGGGGCATGGGGGCTTTGGGGCCTCCCCGGGGTCAGCTCTCGGTCGGCAATTGAGCTTCTTTCCAGGCCTTAAAGCCTCCCGCCAGCGAGGCCACCTGGGTGTAGCCCATCTTCTGCAAGTTGTCGGCCACCAGCGCCGAACGGCTGCCGCCGCCGCAGTAGCAGACAATCGGAGTCGCCGGATCGGGAGCCTGCTGCTCGATCTTCAACTCGACGATCCCTTTGCTCAGGTGTCGGGCCCCCCGGGCGTGTTCCTGGGCGAAGTCCTCCCCTTCGCGGACGTCGATCAGCAGGGCCCCTTGGGACTGCCTCGCGGCGGCCTCTTGCGGGGTGACTTCCTTGATGCGCGACTTGGCGTCGTTGACCAGGTTGGCAAAACGTGTCCCAGGTGGCATCGCGTTCCTTTCCTCGCCGAACCGTTTACTCGGGGAGCTCCGCCACCAGACGCTGCAAGACCCGCGCCAATTCGTCGGAAGCGGTCAGGGCTTGTTCCTTGAGCTTGAGCATGTCTCCCAGACTTCCGGGACGATTGAGAATCGCCCCCAGGGCGGCTCCCACGCGCCGCGCAGCTGACTTCTGGTCCAGCAGCCGCTCGATGTCGGCCGGCAGCTCGTCGGTCACCGCGTCGCTGATGAGCCGCACGGAGAGGAAGTTCGTCCGAGCCTGGGCGCAGGCCGCCGCGACGGCAAACGACTCCATGTCGACCCCTAACGCCTGATGCTGCCGACCGAGGTCCAGCTTTTCGGACGGGAGTCGAATCAATCGATCCCTGGTCAGGAGCGGACCGACATGCACGCGCCGACCTGCCGCTTGCGCCTGATCCGGGCCAGCGCCTGCCGACGAGGCTGCCACGACGGCGCTCTCGCCCAGGGCGATTCGCGTTCCGTCCGGACCAAGAATCGCGTTGGCAAACAGCAGATCCCCACGCCGGACGTCTGGGTGAAGTCCCCCCGCGAGCCCGGCCGAGATCAGCCATTGGGGGCGATGCCCGGCGATGAGCGTGGCGGCGCCGCGGGCGGCGGCCGTCTGGCCCACGCCAGCCTTGATGATCACGACCCGCCGGCCAGCCAACTGGCCGGCGACCATTTTCAGGCCTTCGCCGCGGGTGTGCTGCGCATCGACGATGAGGTCCTCGAGTCCGCCCGCTTCGATTTCGAGCGCGAAGACAAAGCCGACGTGGCAGGGCTCCGGCGGCGCAGCGGCGGCAGCCGCGGCGTTCTCGGTCGCCCGGGCGACGTGCTCGCTCAGCGCCTGTTTGGCAGCACGCTGGACGACGTCGCGGAGGATGAGCTGCCAAACCATCGATGTTTCGCGACGCGTCTCAAGTCAGCTGCCACAGCGCCATCTTGAGGGTGTCGCCCAGCTTCTTGTTGACGCCCAGCACGGCCGCGGGCTCGAAGCCGCAGTGCACCATGCAGTTGTCGCAGCGGGGATCATTTCCCTGCCCGAGCTTATCCCAGTCGGTGAGCTGGATCAAATCATCGTAGGTCTTATGGTGCTTGTCGGTGATCAGGTAGCAGGGGCCCTTCCAGCCGCGGATGTTGCGGGTGGGGTTGGCCCAGGCCGCGCAGCGGAGGTCGCGTTCGCCCCGGAGAAACTCCAGGTAGATCGGCGAAGTGTTGAGCTTGAACTGCTTGAGCAGGTCCTTGCCCTGCCGGAACTTCTCGTGGATGTCTTCGCGGGTCATGAAGATCTGGCTGGCCCCCTCGGGGTTCGTCTGCTGCACCGCGTCGTACCCGTAGGCGGGCGAGAGCATGAAGCCGTCGACGCCCAGCTCGGTCAGGTAACCGAACAGCACGGCGATCTCGTGCATGTCGGTTTCCTTGTAGATCGTGGTGTTGGTGCAGACGAGGAAGCCGGCCTTCTTCGCTTCCTTGATCCCTTCGACGGCCTCGGCGAAGACGCCCTGGCGCTCGACCGCCAGATCGTGGTTCTCTTCCATGCCGTCGAGGTGCACGTTGAAGAAGAAGCGGTTCGTCGCCTTGAAGCCCGAGAGCTTCTTGCGGATGAACATCCCGTTGGTGCACAGGTAGATGTGCTTCTTCCGCTCGAGGATCTTGGCCACGAGCTCTTCGATTTGCGGATAGATCATCGGCTCGCCGCCGCAAATGCTCACGACCGGCGCACCGCACTCGTCGACGGCCGCGAGGCACTCGTCGACGGTGAGCTTGTCCTTGATCGTGCTGACGTACTCGCGGATGCGTCCGCAACCGGTGCAGGTCAGGTTGCAGGCGTGGAGCGGTTCAAGCATCAGCACCAAGGGAAACTTTTCCTGGCCGCCGAGGCGCTTCTTGAGCAGGTACGTCGTCATCCGGCCAGTGAGCGAGAGTGGAAAACGCATCGGGCGGGTCTCCGTCGGGCGCTCGGGGCGCCCCGGTGGCAGGCTGCGGAACGAAACGGGGGTCATGGATCAAACGGGTCGCGTCAGCCCACCACGCTGAGCTCGGTGGGCCGCGCCGGCCGGCGCAGCGGCGAGCTTCGCAGGTCGTCGGGGTTTTGCCCCAGGGTGGTGGCCCACCGCGAGAGGGCCGACAGCGGGAAGTAAATCCGGTACAGGTGATAGCGCAGATAGAACACCCGCGGGAAGCCGGTGCCGGTGAACTCGGGCTCGTCCCAAGTGCCGTCGGGGCGCTGCCGCTCGATCAGGCAGCGGACGCCGCGAGCGACGGCCGGATGGTCGTGCAGTCCGGCGGCCAGCAGGCCGAGCACGCCCCAGGCTGTTTGCGAGGCGGTCACTTTGCCTTGTCCCCGCAAGGTGGGATCATCGTAGCTGTCGCAGCTTTCACCCCAGCCGCCGCACGCTTGCTGGTGGGCGAGCAGCCAGTTGGCGCCGGCCACGATGGCCGGGTCACTGGTGGAAACGCCCACCTCCGTGAGGCCCGTCAACACCAGCCAGGTGCCGTAGACGTAGTTCACTCCCCAGCGGCCAAACCA
>JAEUIK010000176.1 GCA_016793185.1 Planctomycetaceae bacterium
TCGAACGACTGCCGGCCGGCCAGGTTTTCCGAGTCGTCGTCTTGCTCGAGCAGGATATCGCGCCACGAACGCGCCAGGTGCCGGGCGTAGCTGGGCGAGGTGAGCAACCGCTCGATCCGTCGGGCGCGCTTGTCTGTGGACGGGTCCGCGTTGAATTCGCGCACCTCGGCGATCGATGGAATAACCCCCGCCAGGTCCAGCGACACGCGCCGCAGAAACTCGGCATCGTCGGCCGCCGGGGCGGGCGTGACGTCGTGTTGTCGGTAGCCCTCGGCCAGCAGGGCGTCCACGCGCGCGACCATCGCGGCGCGGTCGAGCGCGGCGGGTGCGTCTGCTGGCTCAGGTGCGTCGCCGGCCACGGCAATGCGTGCACAGAGGACGAGGAGCAGGAGGGAGTAACCACCAAGGCACGAAGGCCCGAAGGAGGAGCCGGACCAACCAAGTCCTTCTCCCCGTACTCGGGGAGAAGGTGGCCGCAGGCCGGATGAGGGGAGCTGTGTTCGAGTGCGCGCCGCGATTGTCCGGTTGCCTTCAGGAAGGCCGTTGCGGATGCCGCCGGGGATTGGCGCTTCAAACGCTTCCTCGGTGCGGATTACGAGCTCGACCGTGTCTAACCCCATCGGCTGGCCCTCGATCGAACCTGGGCTACGGGCGCTCGCCGCCCGGTGCTCAGGTCCACTCCGCGCTTCCGTCCGTTATGATAAGGCTCGGTTGCAGGAAAGTCGAAAGTTCTTTCGTCCTGCCCTGCAAGTCACCATGCAGGCTGGCGATGCCAGCAGGGGGAACACGATGCGCGTTCAAATCCCCTTTGGCGAGGGGGCTCTCGTTGCCGAGTTGCCGGATCGCACCGCGACGATTCGTCCCGAAGCGGGGGCGCGCCTCGCCGCCGTGCCGGATCTCGCCGCCGAAGTTCGCCGCGCCCTCGAGCAGCCGCTCGATGGCCCGCGCGTGCGCGACCGCGTCGGCGCGGGAGCGCTGGTTCTGATCGCCTTCGACGATCCCACCGTCATGTGCTTCGCCCCGCTGCGGCAAATGGTGATTCGCCAGCTGCTGGCCGATCTTGAGGAGGCCGGCGTCCGGCGCGATGATATTTCGTTCATGTGCGCCAACTCATTGCACCGCAAGTCGCGCGTCGACGAGTTGCGCGTCATTCTGGGCGATGAGCTCGTCGACGAGTTCGGGCCACAGATCTCCTGCCACGACGCCGAAGACGCCGAACAGTTGGTTTATCTGGGCCAAACCCCCGGCGGGTACGACGTCGAGCTGAATCGGCAGGTCGTCGAAAATGATCTGACGATCTACGTCAACGCCGCCCACAACCGTGGCTTCTCGGGCGGCTGGAAGTCGGTCTGCGTCGGGCTCTCGACCTATCGCTCGATCCGGCACCATCACTCGCCCGACGGGATGTCGATGTCGCTGGCGCACAATCCGATGCACGCCATGCTGGACGAGATGGGGGCCTTGACCGAGACGAAGGTGCGTCAGCCGGTCTTCAAGGTCGATACGCTGCTCGCCAGCCCCTTCGAGGTCGCGAGGGTGATTGCGGGCTCCGTGGGCGCGACGCGCCGCGCGGCGATCGAAATGCTCAGCACTACGATGCCTGCTCGCCGCAACCTGGCAGGAGAAAAATTTGACGTCGTGATCTACGGCGTACCCGACTGGAGCCCCTATGCGATCTTCGCGGCGATGAACCCCCTCTTGACGCTCGTCTCGTCCGGCCTCGGATATCTTGGCGGGACGGCCCAGGCGATTGGCAGGCCGGGCTGCAGCGTGATCCTGGCGACGCCCTGTCCCAACCAGTGGGACCGCGTCCATCACCCGTCGTATCCGCTCGTCTGGGAAGAAGTGCTGAGCGAGACTCGCGATCCCTATAAGATCCAGGCCGATTACGCTGAGCGCTATCTGGCCGATCCGGAGCTCGTGCAGAAGTACCGCGACGAATTCGCATTCCACCCCGTGCATGCGATCCTCGCGACGTACCCGCTCAAGCGCTTGCAGCATTTCGGGCAGGTCTACGTTGCGGGCGCGGTCGACCCGCAGGTGGTCGGCCATTTGGGCTTCGTCCCGACCCCCACGCTCGAGGAGGCGGTGGAGATGGCCCAGGCGGATCACGGCGACGATTGCCGGATCGCCTACGTCGCCCCGCCCGCGGCCTTCTCGACGCATTGAGAATTACCGCGCGGGCCTGCGACCGAATTGCGGCGGCTTCGCTTCAAGCGCTATACACCGCCACGGCGTCGGGCTCGACTTGAGCCCCGCCCGCCTTGGCTTTGCGCGGGGCGCCGAAGAGGTAATACAGCACCGGCAGCACGATCAGCGTCATGAGCGTGCTCGAGATCACGCCGCCGATGACGACCGTGGCCAGCGGCCGTTGAACTTCGGCGCCGACGCCGTCGCTGAGGGCCATCGGGGCGAAGCCGACGCTCGCCACGAGCGCGGTCATCATCACCGTGCGCAACCGCGTGATGCACGACTCGACAATGGCGTCGCGGTTCGAATAGCCCGACTTTTGCAGGTCGCGGATGGCGGTGACGAGCACCATACTGTTGAGCACCGACACGCCCGAGAGGGTGATAAAGCCGACCGCCGACGAGATCGAGAGGGGCATTTCCCGCCACCAGAGACCGATAATCCCTCCCACGCAGGCGAAGGGGACGCTCAGGAAGAGGAAGGTCGTGTCGATCACGTTGCGGTACGACAGGTAGAGAATGCCGGCGATCATCGACAGCGCCAACGGGACGACGATCATCAGGCGTTTGCGGGCGCGCTGCATGTTCTCGAACTGACCCCCCCATTCGATCCAGTACTGGTTCGGTAGCTCGACGGCGGCGCCGATCTTTTCCTGGGCCTCCGCCACGAAGCTCCCCACGTCGCGCCCGCGGACGTTGCATTGCACGGTGATGCGCCGCTTGCCGAGCTCGCGCGAAATCATGCGCGGACCGAGCACGGTCTCGACCGACGCCAGCCGCGAGAGGGGGAGCCGCTCGCCGGTGGGCGTCGCCAGCAGGATGCCGGCGATCGCGTCGGGATTGCTGCGGAGATGCTCGGGCAGGCGCACCGCGATCGGGAAGCGGAGTTGCCCTTCGACAATCTGTCCCAGCGGCTTGCTGCCGATCGATTCGACCAGCTCCAACACGGTCGACGCCGGCACGCCATAGCGGGCGATCTGGTCCTGATCGACGCGCACCTGCAGCACGGGCTGACCGGAAATCTGCTCGGTGGCCACGTCGGCGGCGCCGGAGACCGTTTTGAGCGCCGCCTCGATCTCGCCGGCCTTTTCCAGGAGGGTCTCGAACTCGTCGCCGAAGAGCTTGATGGCCACGTCGGAGCGCACGCCGGAGATCATTTCGTTGATGCGTTGCTCGATCGGTTGCGTGAACCAGGTCGTCTGGCCGGGAATGTCCTGAATGGTTTCTTCCATCAGCTCGACGAGCGCCGTCTGGTTCGTGGCCTTGGTCCAGTGGTCGCGGGTAGTGAGGGCGATGAAGATATCGGTGCTCTCCACGCCGCCGGGGTCGGTGGCCACTTCGGGTGCGCCGGCCCGGCTCCAGACGCTCTGGATCTCGTCGGGAAAGTTCTGCAGCAGCACTTTCTCGATCTGGGTGTTCATCCGGATCGACTCTTCGAGATCGGTGCCGGCGGCCCGGACGACGCCGATCACGACCGCCCCTTCGGAAAGCCGGGGGACGAACTCCGAGCCCATCCGGGCGGCGATGCCCAGCGTCACGGCCAGGACCACCGCCGCCACGGCCAGCACGGCATACCGGGCCTTGAGCACCAGCTGCAACAGCGGGCTGTAGATCCGCTTGGCGATCCGCACCAGCAGCGGGTCGGTCTCGCTCATCTGCTTGGGGAGGAACAGGCTGGCCAGCACCGGCATCAGCGTCAGCGAGAGAATCAACGAGCCCACCAGCACCAGAATGACCGTGATGGCCATCGGGCGGAACATTTTGCCTTCCACCCCTTCGAGCGTGAGGATCGGCAGGTAGACGATCATGATGATCAGCTGGCCGATGATCGTCGGCTGGCGGACTTCGATGGCGGCGTCGCGGACCAGCTCGACTCGGCTGCGCGAATCGTGGCCCGAACCGTGGGCGATATGCCGCACGACGTTCTCGACTACGACCACCGAGCTGTCGACGACGATCCCGAAGTCGATCGCCCCCAGGCTGAGCAAGGTTCCGGCAATGCCAAAGCGGAGCATGCCCGAGAAGGCAAAGAGCATCGAGATCGGGATGGCGATGGCGACGATCAGCCCGGCCCGAAGATTGCCGAGGAAGATAAAGATGATGGCGATGACCAAGAGCGCGCCGTCAAAGAGGTTCTTGCGGACGGTGTCGATCACGTGGTCGACCAGCTCGGTGCGGTCGTAGACGGTGTCGATCTCGATGCCCTCGGGCGCGCCGGCGCGGACATCATCCATTTTCTCCTTGAGGCGGCGGGTCACGGCGTAGCTGTTCTCGCCCATCAGCATGAAGCCTAGCCCGAGGACGACTTCTCCCTGGCCGTTGGCCGTGACGGCGCCGCGGCGGATTTCGTGGCCGATGGTGACATCGGCAACATCGCGGACGCGGATGGGCACGCCGTCGACGGCGGCGATCACGATGTTGTCGATCTGTTCGACGTTGATGGTGCGGCCGATGCCGTGGACGAGGAGCATTTCGCCGGTCTGGTTGCGGTTGATGTTGCCGCCGCCGACGTTGAGGTTGTTGTTGCGAACCGCCTGCACCACCTGGTCGAAGGTGACGTCGTGGCGGATCAGTCGGGCGGGATCGATCCGCACCTGGTACTGTTTTTCCATTCCCCCCCACGAATTGATCTCGGCCGTGCCGGGAACGGGGCGCATGGCGGGCTTGATCGTCCAGTCGTGGATCGTGCGCACGTCGGTCAGGTCGCGCGTCTTGCTCGTGACCAGGTAATGGAAGACCTCTCCCAGCCCGGTCGAAACCGGGCCCATCTGCGGCCGTTCGATGCCGTCGGGCATCTGCACCTGGCCCAGCCGCTCGTTGACCAACTGCCGGGCGAAGTAGATGTCGGTTCCATCCTTGAACGTAACGACGACCTGCGACAGGCCGAACTGCGAAACCGACCGCATTCCCTCGAGACCGCGCATGCCCCCCAGCGCCAACTCGATCGGGAAGGTGATCATCCGCTCGATCTCTTCGGGCACGAGCCCGGTGGCCGTGGTGTTGATCTGCACCTGCACCGGCGTGGTGTCGGGGAAGGCGTCGAAGTTGAGCCGGGCCAGCGAGATGCCGCCCAGCAGCGCGATCACCAACGAGAGGCCGATGACCAGATAGCGATTGCGAAGCGACCAGGTGATTAACCAGCTTGCCATGGATCCGTTCCGAGAGTCAGGTCCGCCAGGGTGTGCCGCCCGCAGTCGAGGCGTCCGCCGCGCCGGGCGGGAGCCAGAGTTGCGTGGAGTCGGCGACTGGAGACGAGGAGTTCATAGCCCGCGGGGGGGAAGGGAAACGCGCGGGCCACGGACCGGGAAGTCAGTCGGCGATCGCCCGCCTGGGATCGCGATGAGTTCTGCCAAAAATGGGAGTCAGCCGCCGGCATTGGCGATGCGGCGCCGGAGGATTTCGGACTTGATCACATGACTGCCAACGGTGACGACGCGTTCGCCCACCTGGATCCCCGAGAGGATCTCGCTGTCGTTGTCGTCGACGCAGCCGATCGCGACTTTCCGCGATTCGAATCGAGCCCCTTCCTGGTTGACGAACACGACGTGATTGTTGCCGTCCCACTGGATGGCCTGGTTGGGCACGACCACGGCGTGTGAGTTCTCGCTCACGCGAATCAAGCCAGTGCCAAAGGTGTTGGCGCGCAGCAATCGCTGTTCGGCTTGCTGTGGGGTAGCGGCTTGCACCAGCGGGTTGTCGACGATCGCCCGCACTTCCACAGTTCGTGTCTTGGGATCGACCTCGGTCGCGATCCACGAGACGGTGCTGCTGACCTCGTTGGGTATGCCGTCGGGGCGGAACTTGACTTCCTGGCCGATCTTGAGCTGCAGCGCATCCTCCTGGCGGACGTCGAGCTTGATCCACATTTTCTCCACGTCGGCGACGATGAACTGCGGCTCGGTCGTCGCCACGGCTTCGCCCACTACCATCTCGCGGCTGATCACGACGCCGTCGAAGGGAGCGATCAGCGGCAGCAGGTTCGCGGTGGTCCGCTCGGGGTCGAGCTCGGCGACAATCTCAGCCGGCAGGCCCAGGAAGCGCATCTTGGCCGCGCGTTCTTCGTCGCTGAGCGGACTGAACTCGTCGGTCGAAATCGGCAAACCCAGGTTCACAAGGTTCTGCTGCGCGGTAAAGACCGCGATCCGCGCTTCGCGCAACTGCGCCTCGACTTCGTGGATCTGGCGGGCGGCGACCACCGTGGGGTCGAGCCGCGCCAGGACCTTCGCCTTCAGCTCCATCTGTGCGAGCGCCTTGAGGAATTCGCTCTTCGCCGTGCCCACGTCGACCGCTTCGACGATCGCCAAGACATCTCCATTGTGGACTGCCTGGCCCGCGCGCTTCTCGACGCGCCAGGCGATGCCCGGCACGCGCGACGAGAGTTGGGCGACGCGCGTCTGGTTGTAATCGATCACGCCCGTGGCCACGACCGAGTGGTCCATCGGGGTTTGCCGCGCTTCCACCATCTCGATTCCCGCTTTGACGACCGCTTCGTGCGAGCCGAGCTCGAGCTGATCGACGGCAGTCGGGTCAGGCGTCGGTGCAGCCGGCGCCGGGTCGGCAGCGCGGGGAGTGGCGGGAGCCGCCGGGGAAGCGTGGGCCGCCGTCGCCAGCTCGGGCGTATCGGCAGTCTTCGCGGACTCGGCAAAGCGCACCGCAGCGGGCGCCGGATGGTGGTCCGAATCGGCGTGCGAGAGCTTCCAGTGGTTGATATGTCCCCACAGCCCGATTCCCCCCAAAGTGGCGAGGACCGCGACCGTACTGACATAGGGGCTGGCAAAGGTGATAAACGAACGAACTGGCTTCGCGACCATAGATCTCAGGCTCTTCTCTTCCTGGGACAAGTGAGGCGTCGGAACGGAAGCTGGGCACAGCGCCGTCGGCGCTGGGACGCGCTCCCGGCACGAGGCTTGTTTCCTTCTAGGGCAAGGGGCGTGCCACTGCGTATCGCCCGCGCGAGGGGTTGCCGCTGAATACTATCCGTAAGCTGTTAATTTTTAATTAGTTGCAGATAAGTTCCGGCGCAGTTTTTCTGCTTCCCGTGACCCGCGGCTCGCCAGACATTTGCTTGCGAATTTGGCAGCATTCGCCGCGGGTTCGCGCAAGGCGACCGCCCCGTGAATGGCCCTCGGCAGCGTTCAACGGGCAGGCCGAGGCGCTGGTCGCGCGATGGAATTGCGTCCCTGGCCCAGGGACAGCGACTGGCCGAATGGGGCAGAGAAAAAGGCCGGTCAGGCCGCGCGGTGGTCGCGGGGCGATACGCCTTGGTGGCGGGCGGTCAGCAGATGGATCGCGCCGGTCAGCCCGTGCAGGGCTTCGTCGATCTGCTGCGTCTCCCGCAAGATGCGCAGATTCTCGGCCAGCACGGTTTGCAGCTCGACCAGTTTTTGCTCGCCCTGGGTGATTCCCGAGAGCCCCTGCACGAGTCGCGCAAAATCGTCGCGGAGCGTGGCCAGTTGTTGGGCCGTGGTCCGCGCATCCCCTTGCTGTTCGGCCCGGCGCTGCTCGACCGACTCGAGCAATTGCAGCAGGCGCTTTTCGCGTTCGCGGTCGCCGGCCGCGAATTGCTGTTGGATCCGCGCGAGCGCCTCTTCCCACAGCTTGGCCTGCCGTTGAAAGTACTGCTGGCCCTGCTGTTCGAAGCTCTCGAGGGCCGACGACCACATCTGGGATTGGTGCTGGACCGTGACTTCCATGGCGCGCAGCGTCGTGGCGTTGGCTTTTTCGAGCGCGGCCATGAAGGGCGTCATATTCGCGTCGGTCATCTCGAAGCGATTCAGCAGCTCGCGCTCGGTGCGCCGATCGATCGCGCGGAGGATTCCGTTCTCGGTCCGCTCGCAGAGGAACAGCGAGAACATCATGCTCGTGGAGGCGGCCAGCGCGCACGTCGTGGTATTGAACGCGGTGCCCATCTTCCCCACGACCAGACTCAACTGGTCGGCCATCTGGTCGGCCGAGAGGCCGCCCAGGGCGGTGCCGAAGTGCAGCACCGTGCCCAAGAATCCGAGCACGGGCGTAACCCAGCAGATGAAGCGGATCAGCCCATAGTTGTTGTGGGTGCGGTCCTCGTCGAGCTCCGAGAGATAACGGAGGTGATCGCCCAGATCGTTGGCCGTGCCCGTCTCGCTGAGATACTCCAGGGCCTGCATCAAGCGCTGGCCGAGCCGCGATTCGCGGAGCCAGGCGGGCTTTTCCTGGAGGTGGGCGTAGAGCAGGGGGGCATGGCTGACCGGCTCGCGACCTCCCTGCTTGGGAAGCCAATCCTCACGCAAGGCCCACGATTCGCGCGGCAGGGCCAGCGCGCGGAACACCGTGTCGGTGATGCCCCAGATGAAGAACGCAACGATCACGTACTCGACGTTGTGCTCGGTCGTGTAGCGGTGCAGCAGCGTCTGCTCCATGCCCGGCCGAGTAATCACCCAGTAGTAGCCCAGGGTCAGCAACACCGCCAACCCGAAGGTCACGTCCATCGTGCGTGAGAACATCGACTTCAATCGCGCGAGCAGCATAGGATGTCAGCCTCGAAGAGCTGGAAAGCGGTCGATCGCGGGGGCGCGCAGCCGTTGCGCGGCGGGACATCAAAGAGATGTCGGCGTCACGTGTCAAGATCAGCACGCATGCCAGCAGGGCGACGCCAGCGCGCCCGGGCGATTTGCGGCCCGGCTCGGAGCTGCTCTTGACCGGCCCCGCACCGCTCCCTATCGTCTCGCCCGCTTCGCCCACCGGGTGGGGGATTTTCCCCCCACGGCGGCGGGCAGCTTTCACGCGAAAAGGATGTCATCGCATGCGATCCGCCTGGTTCGTCGGCAGCCTGGGCCTGTTAGTCTTCGCGGCCGGCTGCAATTGCGGCACCTGTGGGTGGGGCAACTGCGGCCGCGGTTATCCCGGGGGAACCTATCCCCAGGCGGCCGCGACGACGCCGCAATACAACATGGCGGGAACCTATGCCTCGTCGCCGCAGGGGGCGACTCCCGCGAGTTCGGCCGCGCCCGCCGGCGGGGCCACGACCGGCAGCACCGCGACGACGGCCAGCACGCAGTACTCTGCGAGCGGCACTTCGACGAGCCTGTCGTCGTCCGACGATGCGGTCCTGCGGTAAGAATCGCGCAGTGATTCGCCGAGCCTACTGGGCGGCCTCGACCGGATCGCCCTCCGCGCCCGTCGGCGTCGCGGTGCTCTCCACGTCCGGCGCCGATTGCGCGTTGGAGGCTGGCTCTGGCCCATCGCGCCGGGGGACAAGCTCGTAGCAGGCCATCTCCTCGTGGTTGCGAATGTAGGCGCGGCCGTTCTCGAGCACGGGGCAGTTCCAAGTCTTCCCCTCGATCGCCGGAAAGATCGCCAGCTCGTGGTGACGGTCGGGGGTGGCTTCGACCAGCACCAGCTCGCCGCGCTCGCTCAGAATAAGCAGCAGATCGCCGCTCAGCAGCATTTGGCCGTGACCGTACCGTCCCTGCTTCCAGCGGCGCTGGCCGGTCTCGAGGTCCAAGCAGACGAGGATTCCCTCGTCCAGGCCATACACGAATCCGTCGCGCGCCAGCGGGTTGGCGAACGCGCATTTCAGCAGGCGATTGCGCCACAGCTCCTGCGGCAACCACGAGCTCCCGTCGCCATCGACCTCGATCAGGGCGGCGCCGGAGCTCGACGAGATCAGAATCTTGGCGCCGTCGAACACCAAGGGCTGCGCGACGTTGATATTGAACTGCGACTCCCAGGGAAAGCGCCACAGTTCGGCGCCGCCGTCGGCGTTGTGGCCGGCGAGCCCTCCGGCGTCAAAGATCAGGATCTGCCGCTCCCCCCGGATCGTGGCCAACATGGGCGAGCTATAGCCGGCGCCTGCCGTTCCGTGCCGCCAGACGAGCCGGCCGTCGGCGCGCGCCAGCGCGACGAGGCCCCGGCTGTCGGCCTTCCCTTGTTGCGCGCCGGGATTGACGACGACCAGGTCGTCGTAAACCAGCGGTGAGCCGGCCATGCCCCAGTCGATGTTCTGGACGCTGTTCAGCTCGAGAATGTTGACCGACCATTTCGGCTGGCCGGAGTTCAGGTCGAGGCAAGTCAGGATGCCGGTCGCGCCGAGCGCATAGACCTCCCCGTCGGCGACGGTGGGCGTCGCGCGGGGGCCGTCGCCGCCGAGCTTCTCGCTGAAGAGCGCGGGGTACGCATGTTCCCAGAGCTCGCGTCCGGAGTTGACGTCGTAGGCCACGACCGCCTCGCGCTCGCGGCGCTGTTCGATCGTGATCGCCCGCCCCCCGGACAGGGCGAACGACGCGTAGCCTCCTCCGCACGGCTGCCGCCAGACCAGCCGCGGCGGCTCGGCGCTCCAATCGCGCGCCAGCGCGGGTCCGTTGACAACCCCATCTCGCTTGCGACCCCGATACTCGGCAAAGTCTTGCCAGCCTGACTCAGCGCTCGCGATGGAAGCCTCGGCGGCGCCGGGTCGGGCGGCCGCGCGATGTGCTTCGAGGCGATCATCGCCGGACGGCTCCCAGCGAAAATGCGGGATGGGGGTCATGTCGCCGGTGAACTCGACCCACTCGACGCTGGCGATCGCCCCCACCAGCAGGGCGAGCAACACGCCTTCGACGCCCAGCCGCACGCTCCGCGCGACGCGCCGATTCAAGAGCCACCAGAAGTTCAAACAGAGCAGTGCGGCCAGGGCGGTCACAGCGACGAGCATCCGCCGCGTGCCCCGATCGAGCGAATCAACCGGCACATAGAGGGCGGCGAGCATCACGGCGACGGCGATCGCGAGAATCAGCGCCGGCGTGCGGACCTGGCGCCAAATGCCAGCAGGCTGCGAAACCAGATTTTCGGCCGTCGCCATGACGAAACTCCCCCGATGCGCGAATGCCCCGTGAAACGGCGCCCCGAGAAACGGGGCGCGAATCGCCGCGCCGCTTCCCGTGCTGTCAGGATATCGCCCGGCGATTGCGACCGCAAAACGAGGTCCGTTGCGCAAAGCAAAAACAGCTCAAAACGTCGCAAAACAAACGCACCGCGCGGCACGCTGATTGCTTTGCGTCGCCGGTCGCAGCAAACCACGCATTCGATGTGGAAACTGCTAAAGACACAGGCGAGACGGGCCTGCAAACTGCGCATCAGCGCCGCGGGCCCCGCGCAGGTGCAACCAGAACTCAGGAGTTGAGATTCGAGTCGTCGGCGGTGAAGTGCCGACAATGCACGAGCAAGCAGCTACTACGCAGCGTCATCGCGAGGGAAGCGAGAGTCTGCAAGGAGGTAGTCGGCTAATGAGTCTCTTCGAATTCACCGGCGACGGGCCCTCGTCACTCACACTCGGCATAATCGGCATCGCTTGCCTCGCCGTGTACGAAGCGCCGCATGCGTTTCGTCGCTGGCTCTCGACGCGTCGCCGCCGCCGCTTCGCTCTGGCGCTCTTGGTGCGCCGCGCTCTGCCGGCGCGCCGCATCGCGCATGGGTAGTCGGCCAGTCGGCATTGCCACACTCGGCAGCCGGCGCGCGCGCGGGGGACGTTAGTCCCCGGAGGCATCATCTTCTGCCGGCAACCACTCCCCTCCCAGCGGACGCGGGTAGCGAGGGCGAGCGTGATTCAGCTCCCCAGGCCTGAGGCCAGGGGCTCGGTTGCGTGGTCGCGTGGTGGACTCGCGTCGTCTACGATGATCTGCCGGAGTGGGGCGCTTCAGTGGATACACCGGGACGCCGCGGATGGCGAACAACGATCTTTCTGAGCGGTGTCGGCAAGTCGCCCAATGGCTGGCCGCCGCGCGGCGCGCGGTCGTCTTTACCGGCGCCGGCATGAGCACGGCCAGCGGAATTCCCGATTTCCGCTCGCCAGGGGGCATCTGGTCGAAGTACCAGCCCGTTTACTTCGACGACTTCCTGGCCAGTGCCAGCGCTCGGCACGAGTATTGGCGGCAGAAGGCCGAAGCCCATCGCGAGTTCGCCGACGCGCGCCCCAACCGCGGCCACGAGATTCTCGCCCGCTGGGAACGGTCGGGGCGCGTCCGGGGCGTCATTACGCAGAACATCGACGGGCTGCATCAACTGGCCGGCAGCGCGCAGGTGCTCGAACTGCACGGGACGGCGCGGCAGGTGACCTGTCTCGATTGCGGCGCCAGCTACGATCCGGAGCCGCTGATCGCCCAGTTCGCGCGCGAGAATCGCGTCCCTCCCTGCGCCGGCTGCGGCGGGC
>JAEUIK010000194.1 GCA_016793185.1 Planctomycetaceae bacterium
GTTCGCCTGCCGGAGGACCCGGCGACGCTGCCGGCGGTCCAGGTTCCCCGCTCAGGTAACTTGCGTTTCATGGATCCCACGCTCGAGAACTCGCCGTCATCCGAATCGGAACAGATCGGCGCTCTGTGTGCGCGCTATGAGGCGAGTGTCCGCCGCGGCGAGCGTCCCGCGCTCAGGGCGTTTCTGGGAGATGCCGCGGGGCCGGCGCGGCGGCGGTTGCTCGAGTCGCTGTTGCTGTGCGATTTGCGCTTGCGGCGCGAGCGCGGCGAGCCCGTCTCGCCGGCCGAGTATCAGGCCAACTTTCCTGACGAGAGCTGGATCACGGGTTTGGTATCGGACACGAACGCCGCGCTGGAGAGCCCCGAGACGATTCAGCTCTCGACGGCGCCGACGGCCAATCAGGTCGTGTCGGAGAGCCGGTACGAGCGCCTCGTTTATCACAATGGGGGAGGCCTGGGAGACATTTTCCGGGCCGTCGATACCGACTTGAACCGGCAGGTCGCGCTCAAGTTCATCAAGCAGAACCAGGCGCGCGATCCCGATTCGCGGACGCGCTTTCTGGTCGAGGCCGAGGTGACCGGTCGGCTCGACCACCCGAGCGTCGTGCCCGTCTATGGCTTGGGCGAGAGCGCCGACGGGCGTCCGTTCTATGCCATGCGCTTTATCGAGGGGACCACGCTGGCCGAGGCGATCAAGCGATTGCACGAGCAGCCCGGCGATTTCGTCGCTGGCCGCCGGACCGAGTTCCGCTGCCTACTGGGGCACTTTATCGCCGCCTGCAATACGATCGCCTACGCCCACGACCGCGGCGTGGTGCATTGCGATCTCAAGCCGGCGAACATCATGATCGGCAAGTACAACGAGACGCTGGTGCTCGATTGGGGGCTGGCGCTGTCGATCGACAACGTGCCGGCGCGGACCAGCGGGCCCGCGCCCACCTTGCTGGTGCCGCGCGGCGGGAACAGCTCGCGGCTCGGCGGCGGGACGCCGGGCTACATGAGTCCCGAGCAATTGCCGGGCGCCGAGAGACCCGTCTCGCCCGCCAGCGACATCTACAGCCTGGGTGCGACTCTCTACGAACTGCTCACGGGGCAGACAGCCATCAATCCTCGTTCGGCGACGGTCATGGACGAGATCCGCCGCAACCAATTCTCGCGCCCACGCTCGGTGAACGCGGCGGTTCCGCCGGCGCTGGAAGCGATCTGCCTGAAGGCCATGGCCACCAACCCCGCCGAGCGCTACCGGACGGCACAGGAGCTGGCCGCTGACGTGGAGGCGTGGCTGGGCGACGACGTGGTGAGCGCCTATTGCGAACCGCGGGCCGAGACAGTGTCGCGGTGGTTTCGACGGCATCAGACGTGGGCGCTGTCGCTGGGAACGGCCACGGCGCTGGTCGCGTTGATCTCGGTGCTGGCGGCCTTGCTGTGGAGCGGCGAGGCACGGCGCGAGCGCGCCGCCCGCGAGCAGGCAGTCCGGGAGCGGCACGCCGCCAATGTCGCCCGCGAGAGCGGGATGCGGATGGCTGCCCGATTCGCCGCGACGACGGTCGCCAACGAGATCGACCTCCGCTGGCACATCCTGCAAGCGCACGCGCACGACAACCACCTGTACGAACTGATGCGCGAGGCCGAGGGGCAGAACCCCCTCGAGCCAGCCACGAAAACCAAGCTGAAAGAGTGGATCGCGCACCACTACCAGGCGGCAGCCGCCATGTCGGATTCGTGGTTCCTGACCGATCGGCATGGCCGGCAGATCGCCCGCTACCCGCACAACGAGAAGACGGTGGGTGAGGACTTCTCGCGGCGCGACTACTTTCACGGCCTCGGGCGGACGCTGGCGCCGGACGAAGCCGCGCAGGCCGAGCCCATCAGCGACGTCCATATCTCGACCGTCTACCTGAGCACCGACAACGGCCGGCCGAAGGTCGCCTTTACCGTGCCCGTGATCGACGAAAACTCCGGCGACGGCAAGCCGCTGGGGGTGCTGGGGATGTCGGTCGAGGTGGGAGCGTTTGCCGTGTTGCAGTCGGGCCTCAGCTCGGGGCAGATCGCCGTGCTGGTCGACACCCGCGAGGATTGGATCGATCAGGCCGGAGCGGAGGGGCGCGTGGGCCTGTTTCTGCACCATCCTGAATTGCGGTCAGCGAATCAGCGGCGCCTGAAGCAAGGGATTCTCGACCAGCTCCGGCTCGAAGTTGGCGAAGTTGCGGCGCTGCACAAACTGATCGACTTGCGGTTGCAGGAAGAGAGCAATCGTCCCGACGGTTCCCCGCCCGACAGCTCGCCCGTCGAGTTGCCCGGAAGCTTCCGCCGCGATTACCGGGACCTGGCGACCGGCGCCGAGGTGCTGGTGACGGCGGCATTCGAGCCGGTGCTGGTGCCGCGCCGCTCGGTGGAGATCAAGCGGACCGGCTGGGTGGTGATCGTGCAGGAGAACGTGGCCGTCGAGTGAGCGGGCCGGCGGCGAAGCGGTCATTTGGCCGGCTGCGCGTCGTATTTGCCGGCGACGCGCGGGCGCGCGGTACGCATCGCCGAGAGTTCGGCCTCGGTGAGCCGCGTGGCCTTGACCAGTACTAACCTCGTGACTTCCCGTCCGGAGTCGCCGTCCCATTGCTTGATCTGCATCGGCCCTGCGAAGACGCGCGTCTCGTTCTCGCCGACGGCAAAAGCGCTGGAGAGGTCGAACGCTTCGAGCTTGGGAATCGCGGCAACCTGCCCGGTCTGATCGGCGATCACGTTGCTGATCCGCAGTTTCAGGTTTAAGTGCAGTTTGCCGTCGTCGGCCAGCGTGGGCGTGAAATCGACTTCGGTGCCGTAGCGCTTGTGCTCGACGGTTTCTTTGCCATCCTCTTGCACAATCCGGATCGGGAATTCGCCGCCGCTGTGAAAATGGGCCGGGCGGCCCATCGCGGCGCAAATGTTAGGCGAAGCGACGGTCTTCGCGACCTTCTGGGTGATAAGGAGTTCGAGCAAGCGGGGGAGCACGCTGTCGGCGGGGAGCGGCGTCTCAAAGGCCTTGGCGTCGAACTCCATCCCCGCCTTGCGCAGCGCCGCGCGATCCACATCGATCACTTGGAAGTCGACCAGCACCTGGTCGCCCGACGTCGGGGGAGCGGTGGTTGTCTCAGCGGCCTGGGCCGCGGCACCCACCGCCGCCAGCGGCGCAGCGACGGCTACCAGCAAAAACCACTCACCAAGGACTCGGCTGCCAGACATGGGGAATCCTTTCCCAGTCGTAGTTCGAGTTCGCGGCAGGACCCTCATCGCGAGATGGGGGCGGCGGACCCAGGGGGGGATAGCTGTATACTCGGCCGCCCCATTTCAGGTCAATTGCGATCGAACTTCGGGAGCAGACGAAGTGCGCGCTCCGCACGCATCCAGCGGCCACCTGTAGCTAGCTTGACTCGGACGCTAGACTGGGTAGCCAGCGGCAACGACCTGCACCGCCGCAGGGATCAAACGGGCGAATTCTCACGTCATGCGTAAACTTGAGCCGGCAAGGATCTCGCCCGCGGCGCCCAGCCTCTGGCATGTCGGAATCGCGTACCTCGCGATGCTGGCGCTGGGCGTGGCATTGTTTCTCGCGATTCGCCACTTGGGACAAAGGCTCGAGGGACAACGACTCGCGGGACCGGACGCGGCCCAGGCCGTTACCGTTGCGCCGCCGGCTGGCGGACATCAGGTCGACACGGCGTTTCACGTCTTGGCGACGCTCGCGGCGGTCATCGCGCTCGGCTACGTGCTGGGGCGCGCTTTTCGCTGGATCGGTCAGCCCCCGGTGATTGGCGAAGTGGTGGCGGGGATCCTGCTGGGGCCCTCGGTGCTGGGCGCGATGAGTCCTGCCGCGGCCGAGTGGTTGATTCCCTCGGCTGCGCTCGACCCCGGGGGACAAGTCCCCGCGGCGCTGACGGTGATCGCCCGGCTGGGGATCGTGTTGTACATGTTCCTGGTCGGACTGGAACTCCATCTGGCTCGGCTGCGGCAGCAGGCACAGGCCGCGGTGGCGATCTCGCACGCCAGCATTCTCTTGCCGTTCCTCCTGGGCGCAGCGCTGGCGCTGGGGATTTATCCGACGATGGCGCCCGCCGGCGTGGCGTTCACGAGCTTCGCCTCGTTCATGGGCATCGCCATGGCGATCACGGCCTTTCCGGTACTCGCGCGCATCCTGACAGATTCGGGGCTCGAGAAAACGGATCTGGGTCAGATCGCCTTGAGCTGCGCGGCGGCCGACGACGTGACGGCTTGGTGCTTGTTGGCGCTGGTCATGGGCTCGGCCCAAGCGCAGTTCGACGCGGCGCTGCTGGCCGTGCTCGGAGCGGTCGGGTTCGTACTGTTCATGATTTTCTTCGTGCGGCCGGCGGCGGCCCGCCTCAGCCGCCGTTTCGAGACCGGCGACGAACCAGGGTGGATTTTTCCGGGCATTCTCGTGGCCGTGCTGGCAGCAGCCTTGACGACCGAATTGATCGGCGTGCACGCGATGTTCGGCAGCTTCTTGCTGGGCGCCGTCCTGCCGGCCGGAAGTCGGCTGGCCGCGCTGCTGCACCGCCGACTGCACGACGTCGCCACCGTGTTGCTGCTGCCGGCGTTCTTTGCCCTGACCGGATTGCGCACGCAGATCCACCTGTTGTCCGACGCCGGTGCGTGGGGCCTCACCGCGGTCATCATCGTGGTCGCGACTGTCGGCAAGGTCGGCGGCACCGCGGCGGCCGCACGCTGGACTGGCTTTGCCTGGCGACCGGCGGTGGCTCTGGGGGTCCTCATGAACACGCGCGGGCTCATGGAGATCGTCGTGCTGAACATCGGGCTCGAACTGGAGATCATCTCGCCGCAGTTATTCACCATGATGGTCTTGATGGCTCTGGCGACGACCCTGGCAACTTCCCCCACCCTTGGGTGGGTGACTTCCGGCCCTAATCGGTCCTTTCCCCGGGATCCGAACTGAGCGATTCCTGCATAGGAAAAATGCCTATGAATCTGTACGGTGATGGTTGCATCCTTCTGGGGGGGATTGTCTACTAGGGAGAGAGGTGGGAGCGCATCCCTAGACGCCTGCAGTGAGTTGCGCGCGGCGAGGGAAGGGGGGAATTCGCGCTCCGGAAACGGAACGATCGCGGCGAATCGGGCAGCGCGCGGCATGGATGGCCATGCCATAGCCGTCGGGTCTGGCGTCGAGCCCCGAGTGGGACGGCGGCCACCGAAGAGCCGAGTCGGGGATTTCTCGCCAGAGATCGCGGCCAGGAACTATGTGCGGAATCGCCGGAGCTGTGAACTGGGGTAATGCCGCGCTGCTGGCGCGCATGACCGACGTGCAGCGCCATCGGGGCCCCGACGACGGCGGGATCTGGGAGACCCGTCTCCCTGACGGAACCTGGGTCGGTCTCGGTTCGCGGCGGCTCTCGATTCTCGATCTGTCGGCGGCGGGCCACATGCCGATGTCGACGCCCGACGGGCGTTTGACCATCGTCTACAACGGCGAGGTCTACAACTATCCGGAGCTGCGCCAGCAACTCGAGGGGCAGGGGTACCAGTTCCATTCGCACTCGGATACCGAGGCGGTGCTGTACCTTTATCAGGAGCATGGCCCCGAGTGCGTGCATCACCTGAACGGGATGTTCGCGTTCGCGATCTGGGATCAGGATCGCGAGCAATTGTTCCTGGCGCGCGACCATCTGGGCATCAAGCCCTGCTATTACGCGCAGCGCGGCCGGCAGCTGGCGTTTGCCTCGGAGATCAAGGGGCTGCTCGAACTTCCAGATTTGTCCCGCGAGTTGGATTACCAGGCGGTCAATCAGTACCTGACGTTTCTTTGGGTGCCGGACCCCCTCACCATGTTCGAGGGGATTCACAAGCTCCCGCCGGGCCACTTCGGGATCTTCCGTCGCGGGCAGTTGCAGCTGACGAAGTACTGGGACCTCGAGCTGCCGGTGCGCGACGCGCCGTATGGTCGTACCGAGGCCGACCTGATCGACGAGCTTTACAGCCGCTTCGCGCAAGTTATCAAGCGGCAAATGCTGAGCGATGTGCCGGTCGGAGCGTTCCTCAGCGCCGGCCTCGATTCGAGCTCGATTGTCGCGGTCATGTCCTCGATCAGTCGCGAGCCGGTGCGGACGTACACCATTTCCGTCGCCGATCGGTACCGGCGCGGCTCGAATTTCTGCGACGATCCGGCGGTCGCGCGGCGGACGGCGGCCCGCTATGGCTGTATTCATACCGAGATCGAGG
>JAEUIK010000197.1 GCA_016793185.1 Planctomycetaceae bacterium
TGCGCAGAACACTCGGATCGAGCTGGTCGTTGGCAGCCACCAGCAGTTGTCCCTGCAGATTTGCCACGGGGAGGCGCCTCGATCGCGGTACTAGCCAGGAGCACTGGGGTTTGCCAAATTGGTGGTCGACTCGTGCAGGCTAGCCGGTGGCGGCTAGCGAGGCAACCCACCGAGCGCCGACCAGAGAACTCGCGTGTCCGCGCCCTTGACGATCTCGCTGGACGATCCGCGGCTCGAGCCCTATCGGAACCTCACGGATACCAATCTCACGCGGTGGCGGCACCAGTTCGTCGTCGAGGGAGAGAAGCTCGTCCAGCGCTTGCTCGCCAGCCGCCTGGAGGTGGTTTCGATCGTCGTCGATCAGCGTTCGTGGGCGCGGCTGCCGGACGGACTCCCCCCCGCAGTCGACGTGCTGGTCGTCGGCGATGGCGAGGTTCCCAAGCTGATCGGGTTCAATTTCCATCGGGGCATGCTCGCCTGCGCGCTGCGGCCGCCGGCGGCCCGTTTGGAGTCGCTGCTGCACACGGACTCCAGTCGGCGGACGCTCATCGTCTGTCCGCAGTTGGATGATCCCGAGAACCTCGGCGCGATCCTGCGAATCGGGGCCGCCTTTGGCGTGGCCGGCGTGCTGGTCGGCGCGCGTGCCCCGGATCCTCTCTCGCGCCGCGTGCTGCGGGTGTCGATGGGGGCGGCTTTGGAACTCCCGGTGGTGCGCTCCGCGGATCTGGATCGCGATTTCGCCCTGCTGCGGAGCGCGGGCTTTGACACGATCGCGACGGTGCTCAACCCCGAGGCTCAAAAGCTCGCGGACACTCTGCCAGCTGCGCGCCAGGCGATCGTCCTGGGAAGCGAGGGGCACGGTCTTGACTCTCGCTGGATCGCCGCCTGCGATCGCCAGATCACGATCGGCATGCAACCGCGCGTCGATTCACTCAACGTGGCCGTCGCGGCGGGGATCTTTCTATACCATTTGACGCAGAATCCGGCCCCGTCCTCCGGCATCCGCTGAGCGGCGCCCATCCCGCGCTGGGCAGGCCCGGGGGTGGGCCGTCCAGTGCATTCACCTTCGTGTGACGGGCCACGCAAGGTAGAATGGAGGTCTGCCGCGCCCGAGCGAATTTCCGCACAGGTCCCGATGACGCCTCCCGCCCCCCATCGCCGCCGCCTCACACGCCCCGCCTGGCTGTTGGGCGGGGTCATCGTCGCGACGGCCCTCTTGGGGACGTACCTGCTCTTCGCGCAATCCGGCTCGTCACAGCGGCATCGCTCGGCGACCGTGGGACCGGCGTTGTCCGAGATTCCGTTCAACGGCCAACGCGCCTACCGGTATCTGCAGCAAATCTGCGACCTGGGGCCCCGGCCGAGCGGTTCGCCCGCCATGGCCGCGCAGCAGAAGCTGCTGGCCGAGCATTTTGCGAACCTCGGCGGCAAAGTGACGCGGCAGGAATTTCGCTATCGGCATCCGCTCGACGGCTCGACGGTGCCGATGGCCAACCTGCTTGTCGAATGGCATCCCGAGCGCAAGGAACGCGTGCTGCTCTGTGCGCACTACGACACGCGCCCTTTTCCCGATCGCGACCCGGTCGATCCGCGGGGGTCGTTCGTCGGCGCGAACGACGGGGGGAGCGGCGTCGCCTTGTTGATGGAACTGGCCCACGAAATGCCGGACTTCCAGTCGCGGTATGGCGTCGACTTCGTGCTGTTCGACGGCGAGGAGTTCGTCTTCAGCGATACCGACACGTACTTTCTGGGGTCCGAGTGGTTCGCGCGGCAGTACGTCGGCAACCCCCCTCCCTACCACTATCGCTGGGGCGTGTTGTTCGACATGGTGGCCGATGCCGACTTGCAGTTGTTCCAGGAAGGGAACAGCGTCAGTTGGAGCGATACGCGTCCGCTGGTCGACTCGATCTGGCAAACAGCCGCCCGGTTGCGCGTGCCCGAGTTCATCCCCCGCCGCGGCCAAACAGTGCGTGACGATCATCTCAAGCTGCACAACATCGCCAAGATCCCGACGTGCGACATTATCGACTTCGACTATCCCTACTGGCACACGGTGGAGGACTTACCGCGGCGCTGCTCGGCGGAAAGCCTCGCCAAAGTCGGGTGGGTCACGCGCGAGTGGCTGCGAGGGCTGAAGTAACATTCCCGCGGCGGAAGCGGCGCCGCGACTAGGCGATGATCGGCGGCGCCTTGCCGCAGCACTTCTTGAACTTCTTGCCGCTGCCACAAGGGCACGGATCATTGCGTCCGACGCGAGGACCCTGGTTGCGCACGGTCTGCGGGGGATCGGCGGGT
>JAEUIK010000218.1 GCA_016793185.1 Planctomycetaceae bacterium
GGCTACGATCGCACCACCAAGAGTTGCATCGGTTATCTCGGCCGCCAGGGCTATTCGGCAACCTTGCCCGACGAGGGGGCGCGCTTCGTTGTCGCCGCCGATTTGCTCAGCCAGGGCTGGGCCATGGCTGGCAAGTCCAGCACATCGGGGAGCGGCTCGGACCATCCCGACCACAGCCCACTCTATCTGTTGAGCGCAGGCAAGGTCTTTCGGATCCAGCTCGAAGATCGCACGGTACACCCGTTGGACATTTCCGCAAAAGTTGCGTCGATTGGCATCCAGACGGAGTACGAAACTCGAGGCGGCGAGAATGGATCGGTCGCGGCCGTCGCCGCGCGGCCGGTGTTTCGCACTGCCGACGAGATCCTCTTCTGGCAGCGCAGCGACGCCGAACAACCTCCACCGCCGCTGGTGATTCCCGCCTCGTTGCGCGAACACGGTCTGACCATCTACCGCGTGCGCGACGGCCAACAAGTCCTGACCAGCGGAATTCCAGGGAAGCCGGGGGTGCTCGTCGCCTGGGCCGATACTGCGGGAACAGTCACGCGCGAGGAAACCATCCAACTCGGCGGACACCGACCCGCGGCCACGAGCGCCAGCGATTACTGGATGACCGCGGTGATGGGGCCCTCCACGCTCTGGGTCGCCCTGGCCGAATTCGTCTTCACCGCGCCCGCCAACGATGCGATTACCGGGAAGCCACTCGACCGCTCCGAGAGGATTCGTCAGACGTTGGCCGTGGGCTGGGCGCCACTCGTCGCGGTGACGCTCCTCTCCACGGCGCTCGCACTCTGGGTCTACCGGCGGCAGCGCCGCTTGAGAGAACCTGGCGCAGCTGCTTGGTCGGGTTTGGTTTTCGTCTTCGGCATCTTTGGATGGGCCGCCTATCTGCTGCATCGCAACTGGCCGGCCCGCGAACGCTGTCCGCAATGCGGCCAGGAAGTTCCCCGCAACCACACGGCGTGCGTTGCCTGCCGCGCGCCGTTTGCTCCCCCCTCCCCGTTAGGAATCGAGCTCTACGCCTAAGTCGTCGGCACTGCGCCAGGGAGATTGCTTTGCACTGCCTCGCGGCTGGCTTTAGGATAAAGGCGCGCGGGCTCGAGCCGCTCGAATTGCATTGAGCCCGCGCGCGGCCGACCCGAGAGCTCTCGCCTCGGCAGCAATCCATCAGCGGGGGAGCCATGCTCACGATCGGGGGATCGAAGGCGGGCCAGCGCATCTCGCGCCGGGCGGTTCTGCAACTCGGAGCACTCGGTGGAGGAGCATTGACGCTCGCCGACTTGCTCCGCTGCCGCAGCACAGCAGCAGCCGGCGCCTCCGTGCGGCGCGACACGGCGGTGATCCACCTCTTCATGGGCGGGGGTCCCAGCCACATCGACATGTTCGATCTCAAGCCGCAGGCTCCGCGCGAGATCCGCGGCGAATTCCAGCCCATTGCGACCAGCGTTCCCGGCCTGGAGATCTGCGAGCATTTACCTTGCCTGGCAAAATCCATGCAGCACCTGGCAGTGATCCGTTCGGCGGCGCATGCCGAGCCGAGCCACCTGCCCGCGTCGCACTGGATGGTGACGGGCTATCGCCCGAGCCCCGGCACGACGACGAACGTCAATCCCTATTGCGGCGCGGTCGTGGCAAAGCAACGCGGCGCCAACATCCCAGGGCTGCCTCCTTACGTCAGCATTCCCCGGCGGCAGTTACTGGGTGGCCCGGCCTATCTTGGCACTTCGTTCAATCCCTTCACGACCGATTCGGATCCCAACGCCGACAACTATGCCGTGCCGAACTTGAACTTCGCCCAGGGGCTGAGCGTCGCGCGGCTCGCAGACCGGCAGGGGCTCAAGCGCGAGCTCGACCGGCTGCGCCGACAGGTGGATCGCGATGGGGAGTTCGCCGGTCTCGACCGCTTTTCGCGCGAGGCCTTCGACATGGTAGCCGGCCGGCGCGCGCAGGAAGCCTTCGATATCGGCCGCGAGGACCCGGCGGTACGCGAGCGCTACGGTCGCACACCGGCCGGCCAGCGCTGCTTGCTCGCCCGGCGCTTGGTCGAGGCGGGCTGCACGTTCGTGACCGTACTCTCGGGCGGAGAATGGGACACGCACGTCAACAACTTTGCCGGTCTCAAGAATGATTCGCTGCCCCCGTTCGACCGCGCACTATCGGCGTTGGTGGCCGATCTGCAGGCGCGTGGTCTCGATCGTCGCGTGCTGGTGCTCGTCACCGGCGAGTTCGGCCGGACGCCGACGATCAACAAGCAAGCCGGCCGCGACCATTGGCCGGGAGCTTTCTCGGTGTTGTTTGCCGGGGGAGGTCTGCGCGTCGGCCAGGTCATTGGCGCCACCGACAGCCGCGGGGCGCAGCCGATCACGCATCCCTACTCGCCGGAAGACATGCTGGCGACCGTCTACCACTTCCTGGGCATCGACCCCAGCCACGAATTCCTCGACCGCAACGGCCGCCCCCTGCGGATCCTGAATAGCGGAGCGCCGATCGCCGAATTGCTGTCCTGATCGGCAGTTTTCTGCGGTCGTCGAGGTCCGAGACCCCGATCCCTCCGTCTTCTGTAGCCGAGGACAGTGGCCTCGGCAAATGGCTGGCACGCACGGATTGTCGATAGCAGGGCGCCGACGTCACTGACGTCGGCTACAGACGAAGATCGGCCTCGCAGAGGCCGACTACAGACGTCCGTAGGCTGCTCTTCTGTAGTCGGGGTCTGCGACCCCGATCCCTCCGTCTTCTGTAGCCGAGGACAGTGGCCTCGGCGAATGGCTACCAGGCGTGGACCATCGACAGCCGGGCGCCGGCGTCACTGACGTCGGCTACAGACGAAGACCGGCCTCGCAGAGGCCGACTACAGTGGAGACCATCGCCTATCCCAGTAGCTCACTGCTACTCCGGCTTGCGCCAGCCGGTTGCTTCGATCCGTTGAAACTCGGCGTCGATATCGGTTCCCTCGTAAAAGGAGAGCCAACCCTGCAGGCGTTGCGTTTCGCCGGGCGCGCAGTCGGGGAACTTTGGGTCCGAGTGCAGGCAAGGGCAGGGGGGGTTCGCCCAGGGGCGGTGGCAGGGGTCCCAGGCCGTGATGATCCAGTGACGGCCATCTTCCGATCGGCAGGCGACGTAGGGGGATGAGATGACCTTATTCTCTTTGGTCTGCGCGGTGAATCCCCGCGCTCCCTTGAGCATCACGCAATTCTGCACGCGCAGATCGCTCAGAGTCTCCCCCGTGCCGTTGGTGAGCCACATCTCCATCCGCACCGCATCGGCGGCTGGACGAACCTTTGTGCCGAAACGAATTCCATTGGGAAGCACACGCTCGAAGTCGAACGTGCCGTCGTCCTGCCGGTTCCATTCCAGCGGCTCGAGCTTGACATTCTGTTGATCCCAGATCGTCGGCACGTGCGTGTGCGCCAAATAGGTGAGGCCAAGATTCGACCAGACCGCCTCAGGCAAGTCGGCCACCACGTAGCTCGTGTCGTCCCACGGCGTGAAGATGCTCAATTTCGTCTCGCGCTGCGGCCGCACGGCGCCGTCGAGAAACCCGATCCGCGGGTGCCGCCCGCCAGGATAGGGAACCACCAACAGCGGCTCATCCGGCTTGCGGCGAGGTCGTGTGGCTGGCGTGATCTCCCAGCGGCGCATCGCCGCGTCGATTTCGGCGGCGTTCAAACCGGTCGCCTCGCGAATCTCGTCGGGCGTGAAACGATGATGCCAGATCATGTTCTCGAGCCAGTAACGAAGCTCGCCGTCGTTTGCAGGACGCCGCGCGTTCGACAGCTCGGCTTCCTGCGCGTCAAACGCGCTGACGGACGCGACGACCAGGGCGATTCCGCACAGTATCCGACGCAACATCTGCAACTCCCGAAAGGCGGCGACACGTTTCCCAGGATCTCTCACCCAGCCCGAGTGCGAAGACGATTATAATCGGCGGCGAAGCGCGAGCCGCGAGCGCGGCCGCGCTCGCTTCCATCATCGCACCGGACGCATCCAGAATGTCCTCGATTCGACTGATCCTCAATGGCAAATCGGCGGGCCGGCCCGACGTGCGCGCGGCAGTGCACCATGTCCGCGGTCTGGGGCACGCCCTCGAAATAAGCGTCACATGGGAAGCGGGCGACGCCGCCCGTTTTGCTCGGCAGGCCGTCGCCGAGGGAACCGAGGTGGTCGTCGCCGGCGGCGGCGATGGCACGGTCAACGAAGTTGCGGGCGCACTTTGCACGGGGTCGCAGTCGAGTTCGGCGGCGCTCGGCATTCTCCCGCTCGGCACGGCCAACGATTTCGCTCACGGTTGCGGCATCCCCTGCGACGATCTCACTGCGGCGCTCGTGTTGTGCGCCACCGGCCAGCCGCGACCGATCGACATCGGCGTCTGCAACGAGCGGTACTTCGTCAATGTCGCGAGCGGCGGATTTGGGGCCGAGGTTACGACCACAACGCCTCCCAAGATGAAGAATGCCCTGGGAGGCGCGGCCTACTCGCTCATGGGACTGGTCACGGCGCTCAAGCTTTCGCCGTACCGAGGAACCCTGATCACGCCCGACGAAAAACTCACCGGCGAGATGCTCCTGCTGGCGGTCTGCAACTCGCGGCAGGCAGGAGGTGGTTACGTCG
>JAEUIK010000305.1 GCA_016793185.1 Planctomycetaceae bacterium
CCGCGGGGCCGCGCCGAACCGCGCACAGGTCGGGGTCGCAGACCCCGACTACAGAAGACGAGGCATTTCTGCTGTAGTCGGCCTCTGTGAGGCCGACCCGGCGGCGCCGATCAACCGATCGGACACGTCATGCCCCGGGGCCGCGTCAAACCGCGCGCACGTCGGGGTCACAGACCCCGACTACAGAAGGCCAAGACCGGCGATGCTGGCTCCGGCGACGGAGGACCCCTAATCCGCCGCGCGCTGCACTTCGTACGTGCGCTGCTCGACGTTCTGCTTCGCGTTGTCGAGCGCCACCTGGTACAGCTCCTGGCCGCACAAGGTCGGGTAACGACCGGTGATGCAGGCCTGGCACAACTGGTCGCTGTCGAGCTGGATCGCCCGGGCGATCGACTCGACGGGCAGGTAGCGCAGCGAATCGGCGCCGAGGTGCGCCGCCATTTCGGCTTGGGCGGCTTCGGTCAGCGGGCCGCCGTGCAGGAAGCGCGGGGCAAACAGCTCGCTGATCGTCGACATGTCGATGCCGTAGAAGCAGGGGGCGACGATCGGGGGGCAGGCCACGCGGACGTGGATCTCGCGGGCGCCGCCCAGCTCGCGAATGCGATGCAGCAATCCCTTCATCGTGGTCGAGCGGACAATCGAGTCTTCGACGAGGATCACTCGCTTGTCTTCGAGCACCTCGCGGAGCGGCGTGTATTTCGTCTGCACCTTCGACTTGCGGTCGCTCCCCTCGATGAAGGTCCGCCCGCTGTAGCGGTTGCGGATCAACCCTTCGAGCGAGGGGACGCCCAGCCGGTAGGCCATCGAGTCGGCGGCCGCCTTGCTGGTGTCGGGCACGGGCACAACGATCACGTCCTCGTCGATGGGGAGCGTTTCGAGCCGGGCCAGCTCCGCTCCCAGCGCGGTGCGCGAGAGGTAGACGCTCCGGCCGTCCAGCGTGCTCGCCACGTTGGCGAAGTAGATCCACTCGAAAAAGCAATGGGCCCGCCGCGAGCTGGGGGCGAAATTCTCGACGGAAAACCGCCCATCGACGATCGAGATCGCCTGCCCCGGCAACAGCGACTTGATGCCCTCGGCGTCGAAGCCCAGGTTCAACAGTGCCACGCTTTCGCTGGCCGCGGCAAACAGCCGGCCGTCGAAGGCATAGCACATCGGCTTGATCCCCAAGGGATCCCGCGCGACGACCATATCCCCCAGGGCGTTCATCAGGGCCAGCGAGTAGGCCCCGTCGAGCCGGCCGGCGATGCGGCGGATGACCTCGACCAGCGACGGCGGACGTTGATCGCCCGACAGCTCGCGGCCGATCTCGTGCTGGATGATCTCGGTGTCGTTATCGCAGGCGAGGTAATTGTTGTTGTCGGCCAGCAGCTCGTGCCGCAGCTCCATGTAGTTGGCCAGTTGCCCGTTGAAGGCGAAGCTGAACCACTTGTGCTTTTGGAGATGGGGCCGCTCGAAAGGCTGGGCATAGTTGCGGTCGTCGTCGCCGCAAGTGGCGTAGCGGACGTGGCCGATGGCGGCCCGGCCGGCGTAGTCGCGCATCAGGCTTTCGGCCTTGCCGCGGTGGCCGAGGCGGAAGACCTCGCTGACCCCTCCCAGCTCCTTGTAAGTGGAAAGAAGCTGGCGGCGCTCGGGATGGTAGGTCGTGAAACCGGCCGAGAGCTGGCCGCGATTCTGGATGTCGAGCAACATCCGCGGCATGAGCCGCGACGCCTGCTCGGGCCCCTCACCGGGGCAGAGCGGGCTCGCCTCGCGGCCCGGCAAGTGATAAATCGCCGCCACGCCGCATTCGTGATGCAGTTCGCTCATCGCGAGATTTCAACTTCCTGTTGGCATTCCGAGGGACCCGGGACTCAGTGTGCGGAGTCGGGGGGTCGGGAGGGGGCCAGGGGAAGGAGGATCGATCCGTACGCCAGGAGCCGCGAGTTTGTATTGTACGCGAACGGGGCTTGCGCCTCAACTCGCGCGGCGGAACCGCCAGGATGCTCGCGCCTGGCCGCCCAAGCGCACTGTGTTCGCCTCGGCTGGGTGCCCATGGGCTTTGCCAGCGCGAATTCAGGAAAGAGACTGGCAGAGCCAGTGGCACCCCAGGCAAACCCGCTCGGCACGGAACTCGTTCCACCTTCCGCCGGAGGGCGAGGGTGGAGTATTCTGGGGAACTTCCGAGCTTCGTCTGTTTTAGCAAACCTCGCACACCGCATGACCGACCTCGTTCGCCAGGAAATCGCCACCGCCGCCGACCTGATCGTCGTCAAGATCGGCACGCGCCCCCTGACCAACGCGACGGGGACGCTCGACGAATCGCGCGTCGCGGCCCTGGCCGAGGAAATCAACTCGGTGCT
>JAEUIK010000310.1 GCA_016793185.1 Planctomycetaceae bacterium
TCGCGCTATCCGTCGCGCGAGGAGAAGGAACGTCTGCTCGCGGCGCTGGCCGAAGCGGGAGACGCGAACAAGCGCGCGGTGATCGAGGATCTCTATTGGGGAATCCTGAGCAGTACCGAGTTCCTCTTCAATCACTAAGGGTACTGCCCGTGCCGAGGCTCGAGGGGAATCCGAAGATGGGTGGCGGTCGATCTGGAAAGCGGTTCGTCGGTCTGGGGCAATTCGCGGCCTGTTTGCTGGTGGCAGCCGTCTGGAGTTGCCTTGCCGCCGCGGCCGCCCATGGCGAGGACGCCCCGTCCCCCGACTTCAATACGCACGTTGCTCCCCTCTTGCAGAAGTACTGTGCGGGCTGCCACAACCCCGACGACAAAGAGGGGGGGCTCGTGCTGGGCGACTACCAGTCGCTGCTGGCGGGAGGCGAGAATGGCGCCGTCGTCGTCGCGGGTGCGGCGGACCGCAGCCGCTTGCTGCTGGTCTTGACGGGCAAGGCTGATCCCAAAATGCCACCCGAGGGCAATGAAGGTCCGACGGAGGCCGAGGTGGGCGTGATCCAAGCCTGGATCGCGGCCGGGGCCAAAAGTCCGACGGGCGAAGCCCCGGATCCAACCCGGCTCATCGTTCCCAAGATCGCGCCGCGAGTCGCCCGGCGCGCGCCAGTGCAATCGCTGGCCTGGTCGCCCGACGGCAAACTCGTGGCCGTCGGTACCTATCGAGAAGTTCGCCTGGTGAACCCCGCCAGCCGTGGCACGGAACGCAAGCTCGAAGTGCCGCACGGAAACGTGATGGATGTCGCGTTCTCTGCCGATGGCAAACGCCTCGCGGCCGCGGCGGGCGAGCCGGGCTTGTTCGGCGAAGTGACGGTCTGGGATGTCGCTGCGGGAACCGTGCAACTCACATTTCGTGCGCATCAGGATAGCCTGTTCGCGGTCGCCTGGTCGCCCGACGGGAAGCTGCTGGCGACGGGCAGCTATGACCAATTGGTGCAGCTCTGGGACGCCGCCAGCGCCGCGCCGGTCCGTCAGCTCGCGGGCCACAGTGGGGCTGTGTTCGATCTCGCGTTTCATCCCCAAGGCACGATGCTGGCCAGCGCCAGCGCCGATCGCACGGTGAAGTTATGGGATGTCGCCAGCGGGCAACGCCTCGATACGTTCAGCCAGCCGCTCGGTGAGATGTACGCGGTGGCCTTTGCGCCCGATGGCAAGCGCGTGGCCGCCGGCGGTGTCGACAACCGCATTCGCGTCTGGCAGATCAGCGACTCGGGGCAGGAGGGCACGAATCCACTCCTCGTGTCGCGATTCGCCCACGAGCGCCCGATTATCAAGCTGCTGTATTCGCCCGACGGCAAGTCGCTGGTCTCGGCCGCCGAGGATCGAACGATCAAGCTCTGGACCGCGGCCACGGTCGATGAGCGGCTACTCCTCGAGCAGCAATCCGACTGGACCCCGGCGCTGGGTTTTGCTCCCGACAATAAGTCGCTAGCGGTCGGCCGCCTGGACGGCAGCCTGGCTTTCTACGATGCCCAAGCCGGTAAGCCCACTGCGCCCGCCAAGCCCGAGCTTGTCGCGAGCGCGCCGCGCGGCATCCAGCGCGGTCAGGCGGTCCGGCTTGAGTTGACGGGCAAGAACCTCCTCGAGGTCACGGGCATCGAAACGGGCAGCGATCAGATTTCGGCCCGCCCCGTCGAAAACCCGAACGAAGATTCGGGGCGGCTGGTCGTTGAGATTACCGCCGCCGCGACGCTGGCGCGGGGTGAGCAGCGTCTGGCAGTGGTCACCGCGGGTGGGACGAGCAACAAGCTCAAGTTTTACGTCGATGACCTGCCGCAAATCGTCGAGGTCGAACCGAACGATGCGCCGGCGATCGCCGCGCACCTGGCGATTCCGGCCACCTATTGGGGAACGATCGCGCAGATGGGAGACGTCGATTACATCAGCTTCGACGCCAACGCGGGCGAGACGATCGTCTGCGAGGCCTCGTCGCGCGGCATCGGCGGCAAGGCCAACATCGTGCTCACGTTGACCGACGCCGGCAATCGCGTCGTCGCCAGCAATAACGACTACGAGGGGGAGGAAGATCCGCTGCTGGCTTACCGTGTGCCGCAGCCCGGGCGCTACACGTTACAGATCAACGACCTGGCGCAGGCCGGTTCGCCGGAGCATTTCTATCGGCTGTCGGTGGGGGCGTTTCCCTATGTGACCGGCGTTTTTCCGCTCAGCGTCGCGGCCAACTCGGAGTCGACGGTCCGGCTGGCGGGATACAACCTTCCGCCCGACTCAACGGTGAAGCTCGCCGCAGCGCCGGCGGGCGAGATTGCGGTGCCTGTCGATCCGGCGACGTATCGGACGCGCCGGCCGCTCAAGGTCGTGGTCGGAACCATGGCCGAGATCATCGAGGTCGAACCGAACGGCACGCCCGAACAAGCGACGCGCGTTTCGGCTCCCGTGACGATCGGGGGGCGCATCTTCGATTCGCAGGCAGACGCCGCCACGGCCGCTGCCGATGTCGATCTCTACCGCTTCGATGCCCAGGCCGGCCAGGAGTGGATCATCGAAACCGAGGCCGAGAAGCGCGGTTCGCCGCTCGACACCAAGATCGACATTCTCGACGCGGGCGGCAAGCCGATCGAGCGGGTGCTGCTGCAGGCGACGCGAAACTCGGCCATCAATTTCCGGCCGATCAACTCGAGCCAGACCGAGATCCGCGTCGACAACTGGGAGGAGATGGAACTTAACGAGTACATGTACCTGCAGGGGGAAGTCTGCAAGATCTTCCGGCTGCCGCAGGGGCCGGACTCGGGCTTCCAGTTCTACGGCTCGAACGGCATGCGGCACTGTTATTTCGACACTTCCGGCACCAACCACGCGGTGGCCGAGCAATGCTTTATCGTCGAGCCCCGGACGCCGGGGACGAGCCTGCTGCCGAACGGCCTGCCCGTCTTTCCGTTGTATTACAGCAACGACGACGATGGTCGGCGCCGGCTGGGGCGCGATTCGCGCGTGCGGTTTACGGCGCCGGCCGCGGGTAGCTATCTCGTGCGGGTTGTCGACGTGCGCGGGGCAGGGGGGGATCGTTATGCCTATCGCCTGACGATCCGGCCGCCGGCTCCCGACTTTGCCGTCTCGATCCAGGGCGCCAATCCCGAGATCCGAACCGACGGCGGACGCAACCTCACTTTCGCCGCCGAGCGCATCGACGACTTCGACGGGCCGATTCGCATCGACGTCGCCGGACTTCCCCCGGGCTACGTCATCTCGACGCCGGTGACCATCGAAGCGGGACAGGCCGAGGCGAGCGCCGTGATTTACGCGCAGCCCGACGCCAAGACTCCCCCCGACGAGGCCGCGGCCGGCATCAAGGCGGTCGCCACGGCCGAGATTAACGGCGCGCCGATGACGCGCGAGGCCGGCTCGATCGGCAAAATCAAACTGATCGGCCAGGAAAAGGTCACCGTCCGCCTGGAACCGGCCGAAGTGACCATCCGACCGGGCGAGACCGCCACGCTACAATTGAAGATCGAGCGTCACAACCACGACGCACGCGTGAGCTTCAAATTCGAGAATCTCCCGCACGGCGTGATCGTCGACAACATCGGCCTCAACGGGATCCTGATCCCCGAAGGGCAGAGCGAGCGGCAGGTGATCCTGAGCGCCCGCCCTTGGGTCGCAGAAACCAGCCGGTCGTTCCATGCCGTGGCGGTCGACGCGGGCAACGAGGCTTCCCTGACCGTGACGTTGCACGTCCGCAAGACGCCGACGGTGGCGAAGGCGTTTGGGAAGTAAGGGGGTGCTGGGTGCCACTGGCTGCTTGTCAGCCAGTGCAACTTTGGGCAATTGCTTGGACAAATACGAGCAACCACCACGACCCCTCGACCCCACGAAAGCCCGCGTGTCAGAGTCGCTTTGCCTCCTGACGGTCTATCTCGGTTGCTGCGAATTCGTGCCTTCCTAGTACTTCGTGGTGTCGTCGTGTCGTAGTGGTTCAATTCATTCCCGTGACGTCCAGCCAACCTATCCCCGGATTTCCCACGACGCGCATGCGGCGCTTGCGCTATGACGCGCGGCTCCGCGAGCTGGTGCGCGCCGTCGACCTGAGCCCCCGGCAGATGATCCTGCCGCTCTTTGTGCGGGCAGGTGCCGGACCCAAACAGCCGATCGCCTCGATGCCAGGGCATTTTCAGCTCACGCTCGAGGATCTCGAGGTCGAAGCGCGCGAGGCCGAACAACTGGGACTCGCCGGCGTGATCCTCTTTGGCATCCCCGCCCAGAAGGACGCGGTGGGCAGTGATGCCTGTTCCAACACGGGCATCGTGCAACAGGCGTTAGCCGTCGTGAAGCGGAGCGCGCCCCGATTGCTGGCGGTCTCCGACGTCTGCTTCTGCGAGTACACCGACCACGGCCATTGCGGGGTGGTCAAGGAGCGCGTGGGCCAGCCCGACGTTGATAACGATGCCACGCTCGAACTGCTGGGCAAACAAGCGGTCAGTCACGCGCGCGCCGGGGCCGATGTGATCGCCCCCAGCGGCATGATGGACGGGATGGTCGGAGCGATTCGCCGTGCGCTCGACGGCGCCGGTTTTGCGCATCTGCCGATCATGAGTTACGCCGCCAAGTACGCGAGCGCCTTCTATGGGCCGTTTCGCGACGCGGCCGAGAGCGCGCCGCAGTTCGGCGACCGCCGCACCTACCAGATGGACCCCGCCGCCGACCCGGGGCAGGCACTGCGCGAGATTGAGCTCGACCTGGCCGAGGGAGCCGATCTGATCATGGTCAAGCCGGCCCTGGCCTACCTCGACATCATCCGCGCCGCCCACGATCGCTTTCCCGGCGTCCCATTGGCGGCCTACAACGTCTCGGGCGAGTTCAGCCTCGTCAAAGCGGCGGCGGCCCAAGGGTGGGTCGACGAGAAGGCCGTCGCACTCGAATCGCTGACCGCCATCCGCCGGGCGGGT
>JAEUIK010000331.1 GCA_016793185.1 Planctomycetaceae bacterium
GTGATGCAATTGGCACAAGTCAAACGCGACTGGCAGGTCAGCGAGGGGGAAGACCGCTATCGCCGGGCGTTGTACACCTACTTTTGGCGTTCTTCCCCCTATCCCTTCTTGCGAACGTTCGATGGGCCCGACGCGAATACAGCCTGCACGCGTCGCAATCGTTCGAACACGCCGCTGCAGGCACTGACGCTGTTGAACGACGAGGTGTTTGTCGAGTGCGCCGACGCCCTGGCGAAACGCATGCTGACCGCTGCGGGCGCAGATGACGACCAGGCGCGGCTCCGCAGTGGCTTTCGCCTCAGTCTGGCCCGCGAGCCCGAGGGGGCCGAACTCGCGCGACTCGAGCAACTGCTGGCCGAAGTCGGCGCCGCGACGGCCGACGCCGCGGTCGCTGCCGGTCGAGCGGCTGCTCGTGCCGGTACCCAGACCGAGCCATTGCCCGCCTGGCGCAGCGTGGCGCGGGTGCTCTTGAATCTCGACGAGTTCATCACGCGGGAATGAGGCCGACCGTGGCACGCGACCCAGCCCGACATCTCGAACTGCAGGTTGCTGCCGAGACGCGGCGCTACTTCCTTGGCCGGTGCGGGCTGGGCCTGGGAGGCATGGCGCTTGGTTCGCTGCTCGGGTCGGCCCCGGCGGGCGCAGCACCGGCGCGCGGCGGAGCCAACCCGCTCGAGCCGCGATCGCCCCACTTTGCCCCGCGCGCCAAGAGTGTGATCCACCTCTTCATGGCGGGGGGGCCGAGCCAGCTGGAACTGTTCGACTACAAGCCCAAGCTCCAGGAGCTGCACGGCCAGACGATTCCCAAGTCGTTCATCGAGAACAAACGCTTCGCCTTCCTCAAGGGAGATCCGCAGCTCCTGGGGACGCGGCGCACATTCGCGCGCCACGGAGAGTCCGGGGCCGAGATCTCCGAGCTGCTCCCCCAGCTGGCCACGATCGCCGACGACGTGGCGATCGTCCGCACGGTTGCGACCGATGTCTTCAACCATGGGCCGGCCAAGCTGTTCATGAACACCGGCAGCCCGAACTTCGGTCGACCCAGCATGGGAGCCTGGGTCACCTACGGCCTGGGGAGCGAATCGCAGGACCTGCCCGGTTTCGTCGTTCTGCAGTCGGGCCCGCGCGGCCCGCGCGGCGGTACGGCCCACTGGGGCTCGGGCTTCCTGCCGAGCGTCTATCAGGGGGTTCCGCTCCGGTCGGGGGGCGACCCGGTTCTGAACCTCGCCAGTCCGGCCGGCGTTTCGCCGCAGGAGCAGCGCGCCGCGCTCGACGCGCTGGGCGACCTGAATCGGGCTCGGCTGGCGGCCACCGGCGATCCCGAGATCGCCACGCGCATCGCGGCCTACGAAATGGCGTTTCGGATGCAGTCGAGCGCGCCCGATCTGGTCGATCTGAGTCAGGAAACCGCGGAGACGCTCGCCCTGTATGGCGCCGAGCCGGGCAAAGCCTCGTTCGCCAACAACTGTCTCCTGGCGCGGCGGCTGGTCGAACGGGGCGTCCGGTTCGTGGTCCTGTTCCATACCGACTGGGACCACCACGGCAACCCGGATCACGACTTGGAAAAATCGCTCGACGATATCTGCCGCGAGACCGATCGCCCAGCGGCGGCGCTCGTGGCCGATCTCAAGCGGCGCGGCCTCTTGGACGAGACCATCGTTGTCTGGGGAGGCGAGTTCGGTCGGACCCCGATGGGCGAGCCACGCGAGCAGATCGGCCGTGACCACCACATCGAGACGAGTGCGCTCTGGCTCGCGGGGGGCGGCATCCGCGCCGGGCAGACCCTGGGCGAGACCGACGAGATCGGTTACTACCCGGTCGCCGACCGCGTCCACGTGCATGACTTGCAGGCGACCATCCTGCACCAGTTGGGCCTCGACCATTTGCGGTTGACCTACCGCTTCCAGGGACGCGATTTCCGCCTGACCGACGTGGGGGGCGAGGTGGTCGACAAACTGCTTTGAACGCCACGTCCGGCCTAGGGCACTCAAATTCGCCGACGGCGTGCGTGGGAGCTTGTCGTCGACGTGCCCTTCCCGCGGCCTTCGCACCCTGCAAGGTTCGCGAAAACTGGGCGAAAACGTCACACCGGCGGGTCAAACTCGACGCCCTCGGCGCGGGTACTTGCCGGATGGGACGCCCCATTGCCGCGGGAGCGGATCGGGGAAAAACGGAATTGCCAAACGGGGGGTAAGCGATTCCAATAGCGAGTGGGAAGTGCGTGGGGCATCGCGTTGGACTTTGTCTCTGTCATCGGGCTTGCGCCGCAGGCCCCGCTGCTGGACTTCAAGGGGATCGAGAAATGAGCGAGCGGTTGCATCTCAGCGCAAGAGTCTTGATTGCGGGCGCGGTCGTGGCGAGCCTGCTCGGGATGGCGGCCTCGCCCGCAGCGGCGGCCAAGATCGGTTCCAGCGCGCCGAACCTGGAGTTCAAAGACATTCGTTGCTTGACGCGCAACCTGAGCGACCTGGGCGACGCCAAGGGATACGCTCTGGTCTTCCTCAATACAACTTGCCCCGTGGCCCAGCGCTACTTGCCGCGGCTCGAAGAGCTCCACAAGAAGTACGCCGAGCAGGGCATTCAGCTTGTCGGCGTCTACAACTCGCAGGACGAAACGCCCAAGGATATCGCCGCACACGGACTGGCAGCCGGCCTTTCGTTCCCGATCGTCTGGGACGAAGAGCAAAAGTGCACCAAGGATTTGGGGGTCCAGCGCGTGCCGCAGGCGGTGCTGCTGGATGGCGCCAAGCGGGTCGTTTATTCGGGGCGCATCGACGATCAATACCGCACGGGCGGGGTGCAACCCCGCGTGGGGCGTCATGACCTGGTCGAGGCGATCGACGAACTGCTGGCCGGCAAATCGATCTCCGTGGCCGAAACGCCTGTCGACGGTTGCAAGGTCACCCCATGGCGCGAACCCAAGTTCGACTACCCGGTGACCTATCACGAACACGTCGAGCCGATCTTGCAGAAGCGCTGCCAGAGCTGCCACCACGAAGGAGCGGCCGTGCCGTTTGGTTTGGTGGGATACGACGAAGCCAAGGCGCAGGCCGAGGCGATCGTCGAGGTCACGCGCGACGGCCGGATGCCGCCGTGGTATGCCGCCGCGCAGTTCGGCCACTTCTCAAACGATCCCACCATGTCGCGCGAGGAACGCGACCTGATCGAGGCCTGGGTGGACTCCGGCATGCCGGTCGGAGACTCGTCGAAGGCCCCCAAACCGCTCGAGTTCGCCAAGTCCGCGTGGCGGATCGGCGAGCCCGACCTGGTGCTGACGATGAAGAAGCCCCACAAGATCGAGGCGACGGGCTTCATCCCCTACAAGTACATCTTCATCCCGCCGGCCTTTACCGAAGACACCTATGTCGAGGCGATCGAGATTCGTCCCCACAACCGCGCCGTGGTGCATCACTGCAATGCGTTCTACGTCGACGCGGTGACGATGAAGGCGGGCACGAACACCTTCATCACCGGTTATGTGCCAGGCGGGATGCCCTTTACGCTGACCCCTGGTCTGGCCCAGCGGATTCCCAAGAATTCGGTGATCGGCCTGCAGATTCACTACGTCACGACGGGGAAAGAAGAGGAAAGCACGATCTCGATCGGTTTCCGCTACTCGCGCGACATCGTGCAGAAAACCACGCGGTTCATGCTGATCGATCCCCGCGATATGGCGATTCCGCCGGGCGACGCCTTCTACGAGATGAAGGGGCGGAAGAAGTTCGAAAAAGACTCGACGCTGATCGGGCTCTTCACGCACATGCATCTGCGTGGGCGCGACATGACCTTCAACGCGCACTATCCCGACGGCAAGATGGAAACGCTCCTGCAGGTCCCGAACTTCAACTTCGAGTGGCAACTGGGCTACGTCTGCCCGCAGCCCCCGCACGAGAAAAAGATCCCGGCGGGAACCGAGATGGAGGCGATCGCCCACTACGACAATTCGAAGTTCAATCCCTACAACCCGGATCCGAAGTACACCGTCCCCTACGGTGATCAATCCTACGATGAGATGTTCAACGGCTTCATCTTCTACGTCCACGATGAAGACAACTTGAACCTCAAGATCGATCCCAAGACGGGTCATGTCCAGAAGGACGAAGTGACGCAGAAGTAGGGACGGAGCATCCCCCGTTCAACAGGGAACGCTTGCGCCGCCGCAAGCTATGGATGCGCGCGCCGCGTACCGAGCATTTCCTGGCGCAAGAGCGCGATGACCTGCGGCGAGCTGCGGTAGTATTGCCAGCTGTGCTGCCTGGGCAGAACGGGTTCGAAGTCGAGCTGCACGATCTTTCCCTGGTCGGCGCCGGCCCGCGCGGGCTCCGGCAAGCCAACCCTGCCCAGGGCGTTGGGGCCCCCGCGCCCCCACGTTCGCGGGAACCACCGCAACACCGGATCGCTCTCGTTCACGGTGATCACGAGCCGCTCGAACTGCGACACTGCCCGCGCATGGGGTTGGCCCGGCAGCAGCCAATCGTCCGGCAGCGCCGGTGCCAGCAACACGCCATGCAGTTCGCGCCGCGGTGTGCCCGCTGCTGCGATCCGCATTCCGGCCAACTCGCCGCCACCCAATAAGTGCACTCCGCCCGTCGCAATGCGCGCTCCGCTGCAATAGCCGCAAAGATGGACCGGCACGTCGGGTGCGAGCTGGCGGAGGTAGCTGGCCAGGTAATAGCCTTCGACGTTAGTCCGCTGCGCATTGGCCTGCGCGCTCGCTCGGACCCGCGCTCCGGGAACTTCGCTGGGCCACGACCAGGCCACGAATTGGACTTCGGCGGCCAGCCGCGGTTCTCCGAGCAACTGCAGGTAAAGGTCTTCTCCCTTTTCGGCCGCGGCCAGCGCGCTGGTGTCGTTGCCATGGAAGAAGAGGCAGGTCGACTTCGCATGACTGCCGGCCTCGAGCAGTTCGGCGAGCGTCGAGTGAATCCATCCCCGGCCGGGCTCAAACCGGGCAACGTCGGGCGTAAACGGCTTCGGAACGCCCGCTTGTGCCGCAGCTGGCAGGCGGCGCGTGCTCAGCAGCCAGAGTGCCTGGCGGTCGCGCGTCGAAGCCCGCCAACCCGTGTCGATGGGGGTAATTTCGGCGCTGCCGGCCGGCCGACTCATTGCGCTGGCCTTGGCAACCGGTGGTTGCGCGCGCACGGTCGCCGTGACCGTCAGCAGGCCCAGGATGAGGGCGAGCGGCAGACGCCGCGTGGATTTTGGAACGCGATTCAGCATGTCGTCAGAGAATCTCGCGCAAGACGCGTGCGCCGCGCCGGTCGAACCCCGATCTGCGCTGGCCGCGCGGCGAATCATAGCACGAGCGCCAGGAGCAGACGACCTTGATCCGGCGCGTCGACGACCTCTGCCTGCTAGCACGCAGAGGCGGCGGCCGCATGTCGCTGCTCGCCGAGCGGACGAACATCAGGGCGCGACGCGCTCCCCGGCCGCTCGGCGCTGGCCCAGTGCGATCAGGTGCCGCACGAGGGCGATCGCGTTGGCGAGTCGTTTGCCGGCGCGGCCGGGATGCTCCGCCGGCGCAGGGGTGAGCCCTTCCCCGGAGATCAAATCGTCGAGGGTGGAGTAGCGACGCTGGCCGCGGAGATGGATCCCCTTCAGCAGCAGGGATCTCAGCGGGGTTCCGCTCAGCTCGTCGAGGAGTCGCCGGGTGCCCTGGTTATAGACCGCGACGATGTCGCCCGGGCGCACGAACGAATTCCAGGCGGCGCGGGCGGCCGCCATGGGTAGCGCCGACGCAAAGTCGCCGCGGCTGAGCTCCAGGTGGCCGAGCAGCGCGTCATCGAGTGGACTGCGGGGTTGGATCCGGCAGCCGAAACGTTCGCCAGTGCCGAGCCGCTGGGCCACCCAATAGATCGGCTGCGGGCGCGCGAGGCGATCACTCCCTCCCGCGGTGGACTCGCCATAGGCCACCACGATCCCGCGGGGATCGGCGAGCAGCGCCCGGGGGATATTTCCGCAGCCGCGCCGCCGGCTGGTGTTGCGGCGCGTGGCATACCCGGTTCTGGGTTGTGCCAACTGCCGGTCGATCATGTAGTCGAAGGCGGCCAGGAGTTGGTCGAGGCCGGCCGTCTCGGGTTCCAGGACCCGCAACGCGGCGACGGTCGCTTCCACAGTCGACAGCGCGATCGCGGTTGGCTCGCGGCGAATGCGGTAGCGGCTTTGCGTGGCCGGCGCCAAGCGGAAGCGGGGGAGCCTGGCCAGCGCCGGAATGTCGCGCAACAATGTTTTGGCGTGGTGCCAGGTACCGTCGAGGATCACCAGCTGCGCAGGCCGCTCGGCGGCGGAAACGTCCGACAACAATCGCGCGGCGGGTCCGGGATACAAGAGCCCCGCGCGCGGATGGAACTTAAGTTGCTCCGCCAGCTCAGCCGTTGGCTCGACCAACAAGGTGGAGTTTCGGAGCG
>JAEUIK010000335.1 GCA_016793185.1 Planctomycetaceae bacterium
CTTCGCCGGCAAGATGGACACGCTCGACGGCGACTTGAATGCCTTCGCCCATGGCCGGGGAAAGACGCAATTCTCGAACATGGGCTTTATCTTCAACCCGATTGTCGGAGCGACGGTTCCCTACTCGACGCTCGGCGCCGGCTTCTTCATCCTCGATGGGAAAGACCCGCGCCTGATGTTCGCGATCCTCAATGCGGAGGATACCAGCAACACCAGCGGCATTCGCGAGCTCTTCAACGACGGGCTGCTGCTCTCGACCAGCCTCCGGCTCCCTACGTCATTCTTCGGCCAGCCAGGGCACCAGCTCTTTGGCGGCACCTGGAACGGCAAAACGTACTTCTCGATCGGCGACGCTTACCTCGACTACCCCAATGTCATCATTCCCACCACGCGGGGATCGTGGTGCCTCTATTGGAACGGCGACCACTACCTGGTTTCGGATCGCCGTGACCCCGCGCGGGGCTGGGGCCTCTTCGGGAGGGCGGGGATCGCCGACCCCAATACCAGCCCGATCGCGTGGTACGTGAGCGCCGGCCTCGGCGGGAATGGCTTCAACCGTAGGCGGCCCGATGACTCGTGCGGAGTCGGCTGGTACTACGCCGGTCTGAGCAGCCAGATCGGCCCGCTGATCACCGCGCAGTTCGGCCCGGTGCGCGATGGGCAGGGGATCGAATGCTACTACAACTACCACTGGACACCGGCGATCCGGATCACGCCGGACCTGCAGGTGATCATCCCCTCGCTCAGCGATAACCGGCCGGCGCTGCTGTTGGGGGTGCGCACGCAAGTGGTGTTCTGATCGCCGCGTCCGCCGGCACAGTAATCCGCGACTCAGTTGCGGTCGCGCAGCAGAGCGACGTTCAAACGCAGCTCCTGCACCATCTCGCGCAGTTGGCCGATCTCGTAGCGGACGTTCGACAAGGGGCTTTCCGAGGCCAGGTGCCGGGCCTTCTCAAGCCGGATCGTGCCCAGCGCGACCTCGGCCTGCAACCGCGCCACTTCGGTGGGGTTCACCGAGTTCGCCAGCCGGGCGTTCGCGGCGTTGGCCTTCGCCAGCAATTCCTGCGAGGTGCGGAGTTGCGTCTCGGCGTTGCGCACATAGACCTCTGAGGCCGTCTGCAGCGAAGCCCCCTCCGCCACCTTGATCCGCTCTTCCGCATCCGAAACAGCCGAGGCGAGCGACTGCATCACGCCGCGGCGAATCGAGTTCGGGACCCGGCGGTTGATATCGGCGTAGCGCTCCTGCGTTGCCTTGACGAGATCGAGATAGGCCTTGGCGTAGCGGGTATCCAATTCCCGCTCGACGTCGGCAGCTTGGGCCGCGGCGTCGGCAGCCTGACCGGCGGCGCGTGACGGGTTCCCCAACTCGGCCAGCAGCAATCCCAGCAGGGCGCCGCACGAAGTCAAACCTGCCGCGAAGATCCATCGTCGATTGCACATGGCGTCAACCTTAATCCTGTTGCTGACGAATGCCGGCCGTTGCGCCCCGGTTCCACCTCGAGGCCATTCCACCGGCCAATCGTACCAATTCGGAGCATGCTCCCCAAGAAGCTATAGGTCACAATTCGTCTGCCGGCAGGGGAACGCACTGCTGGGCCGACGGAACCGATAGAACCCGGCCGATTTAACCGCGCATCCACCGCCTGAGCCGCAGGATCATCCTTTCGAAGTCTCCCAGCTCCTGGTACCAATCGACGATCTCGCGCAGCGCCGCGGGATCGCTGGTGATCAAGTTGTCGCAGCCCAAGTCCAACAGACGCAGCGCCTGCTCGCGCTCGTTGACTGTCCAGACATGAACCTGAATGCCGCGGCCGTGGGCCCGCCGCACCAGCCGCGGCGTCACTAACCGCTCGTTCAAGCTCAAGAACGCGACCGGGAGTCGCGTCGGGTCGCCGCGGACGGCCGTAATGATGGCCCCCACGGGGATGCGCGGTTCCGCCGCTTGGACTTGCGCCAGCAGCGGCAGTTCGAAGCTCGAAATCACGCAGCGCTCGGTAAAGCCCTGGTTGCGAAGGGTCTCGACCACCGGGAGTGGTAAGTCGCCGCTAGCGCCAAAATCCTTCAGCTCGACGTTCACGCGCAACCGATCGCCACAGGCTGCGAGAAACTCTTCCAGGGTGGGAATGCGCTCGTCGGTCTCGGTCGCACCGGCGCGGAGCCGCAGCGGGGCCAGGTCGGCCAGCGTCACGTCGGCCAGTAAGCGGGCGTCCCCCGTGACGCGCCGCAGATCCCGGTCGTGCAGCAGAACCACCTGGCCGTCGGCCGTCGCCTGCACGTCGATTTCAACGTAATCGGCCCCCGCGTCGCGGGCGAGCCGGAGCGCCGCCAAACTGTTCTCAGGCGCCGTTTTCGGACCAGCTCGATGTGCCGTGACCTGGGCGCGGGGGTGCTCGACGACTTCGCGCTCGAGCAAGAGAGCGGTAACGAGGCTCACCACAGGGCCGGCCAGCAGAATCGTGAGGAGACCGAAACGCAGCCCCCAGGCCCTGCCAGCGGCGGTGGCCTCGGCGCCCACGTCGCCAGGCGTTGCCAGCGGACTCGCCGAACGCTCGCCAACCCGCTCGGGCTGCGAGCGGCGAGCCGCCTCGTACTCCCAGGCGACGATCGCCGCCAGTCCGATCACGAAGAGCGCTGCCAGCGACTGCAGCACGACCCCGTCGAGCAAGAGCAACACCAGCGTGCTGCCGACGAGCGTGCCCAGTCCTCCCTCGAACGCCGGCATTAGCGCATGATTGAGCCGGTCGAGTCCGGCCAGTGCGACGACGAACGTCAGATGCTTGAGCAGTTCCCAGCCCCCCACGACCAGCAGCAACCGGATGCCGCGCCCGCGGATCAGGGTCGCGCTGGTGCCGAGCGCTGTCCGCCAACCTTCGCCATCGAGCACGCACGCCGGGACGGTAAACGCCCAGCGCAGGGCGAACCACAGAGCCCCCGCGCCGGCCCCCAGGGCAAGCACGCTGCCGATTCCCACCGCCAGCCAGAACCGCGGCGGACGTTGATCGACGTAGTAATTGATGTCCGCCTCACCCAAGAGCCAGGCGTACGTCGCATAGGCGGCGACCAGGAACGGCAGGCTCAACAGTAAAGCGCAACCGGCTTGCCAGCTGGCCAACCCGAAGAGGCGCGGCGCCGCGGCGATCATCCGCCGCGTCAGCGCGGGCAGCGTCAGCGACTCGCCCCGCAGCGCGGCATCGGCCAGCAGCATCAAGCCCGAGTATTCGACGAAGAGCATGCCCAAGGTCGCGCTCACGCCGCCGATCAGGGCCCCGAATCCGAGCGGCGTCGCGAAGAACCGGAACAGCTCCCAGTTCCCCAGGGCGCCGTCTTCGGTGAGCCCCAACAACTCGTAGGTGACCGCGAACCACAGCGGCCCGATGACCAGCGTCAGCAGCAGCGACACGACCAGCTCGTAGCCAAGCAACGGACGCCAGGCGCGCAGCAAGCGGCCGATTGCGGTGCGAATCGTCAACGGGAGAGGAGCAGACGGCATCGGCGGAGATTGCATCTCGGTCGGCTTCGAGCCAGAACAGGGAGCGCTCGACTCACTGTAGAAGAAACCATCAACGAACGCCAAGCCAGCCCGGGTCCAGCCGGACAGCAATCGTCACGCAACCTGGACCCGCGAGTTGACTCGAGCCGCATTCGACCTATGCTACGGTTCGCGGCGGATGTCTGCTCACTTCTCTGGGAATCACCAATATGGCTATCGCGGCGTCGAAGGTCCGGGCGGTTTGCACGAGTTCAGAGACAGCCCTGGTGCGGGCGAGCCGCAAGCCGGTGCTCGACGAGCTGAGCGCCGCCGAGTTGAAGCGGCACGCCGCCCGGGCCAAGAAGCTCTCCGACAAGTGGCAGGATCTGAGCCGCACCCACGCCCGCGCAAAGGAAGCGAAGACCGGCTTCGGCGAGGCCGACGCGAATACGCGGCTCAAGGCGGAGATTTTCGGTGAAGCGCTGAAGAATTTCGAAGCGCGGCTCGCCAAGCTGGGTGCGACCGGGGGTGCCAAGGCTCCCGCCGGCAAGCGCAAGAAGGAGCGCAATGCCGAACATCGGGCCACGCGTGCCGCGGTACGCAAGGGAATGGCGGTTGTCGAAGAGGAGCTGAACGCCCCCGCGCGCCAGAAGAAGGCCGCCAAGGCCGTCGCCAAAGCGGCCTCGGCCCCGAAGCCCGCTGCCGCGGCGCCGGCTCCCGCCAAGTCGGGGAAGCCAAAGCGGAAGAAACCCGCCGAGGTCCCGTCGTCGATTCCGCCGACCAAGCTCAAGGTCAAGGGTCTCTCGATGACCGCCGCCGACCAGCGCCGGGCGTTGACGGCGGCCAAGCAGTCGCGCTTCGATCGGAGCGGCAAGACGAGCCGGACGTTGGGACACGTCGTCGCCCGGGGCAAGCGCGCCCAGGCACGTCGCGACTCGAAGAATTAATCCGCGCCGGCCCGTCAGGCCGCCAGTTCCGAGAGCTTTCCCCCGGCGTTGAGAAAATGC
>JAEUIK010000340.1 GCA_016793185.1 Planctomycetaceae bacterium
CGATTGCGGATCGACGTCCACGGTGGCGAGGTAATCGGGGGCATCGATGCCGGTATCGAGGTAGAGCGCGGTGACATACAGAAGCTTCTCGGGAGGCGCCTTCGTCGCCGCGGCCGGCGATGCGTATCCGGGACCGCAGCAGGCGGGATCTTGTGCGGGCTGGGGAGCGGCCGCGCCCAACGGGCGGCTGAGTGTCGTCGCGCCCAGGGCCGCGGCACCTGACGTGGTAAGGAACTCTCGGCGTTGCATGGCGCACCTCCCCCAGGAATGTTTACCGTGTGGAAGTCGGACGATCCGGCGGTGATTTTACCATTCGCCGCCGGGGTGCGACATGAAAGTCCCCGCTGAACTTCGCCAGACGACCCGGCGGCGCGAGCCCGGGCCGGCCTTCGGCTAGGAGCAGACGCCGCAGGCCTGTTGAGCCCGGTTGAGCACCTCACGGGCTTTGCGGCGGGCGCGCTCGGCGCCGGTGGCGAGGATTTCGTGAATCCGCTCCGGGTGGGCAGCCAGCTCGGCGCGCCGCGCCCGCGGTTCGGCAAAGTACTTTTCGGCCACGTCGGCCAGGGCTTTCTTGACGTCGCCGTACCCGAAGCCGCCGCGGCGATACAGGGCAGCCATGCTTTCGCGCTCCTCGTCGCTGGCGAACAGCGAATAGAGCAAGAACAGATGGTCCGACTCGGGCGCCTTGGGCTGCTCCACCGGACGCGAGTCAGTCGTGATGCGCATGATCTTCTTGCGTTGCGCCTTGGCTTCGTCGAACAACTCGAGCGTGTTGTTGTAGCTCTTCGACATTTTCTCGCCGTCGGTGCCGGGGACCTTGGCGCTGGCGTCCAGAATCTTCGCTTTCGGCAGCACGAACGTCTCGCCGAAATGGTGATTGAAGCTCTGGGCGATGTCGCGCGCGACTTCGATGTGCTGGATCTGGTCCTCGCCGACCGGCACGGTATCCGAGTCGTAGATCAGAATGTCGGCTGCCATCAGCACCGGGTAGGTAAAGAGCCCTGCATGCGCCGGCAGTCCCTTGGCCTTCTTGTCCTTGTAGGCGTGACAGCGCTCCAGCAATCCCATCGGCGTGCCGGTCATCAGGATCCAGGCGAGCTCCGAGACCTCGGGCACGTCCGACTGGCAGAACAGCACCGCCTTGTCGGGATCGAGCCCGAGCGCTAACAGGTCGATCGCCGCGTCGAGTGTGAGTTGCGCCAGCACGTTCGGGTCGCGCACGGTGGTCAGCGCATGCAGATTGGCGATGAAGTAATACGCCTGCTCGGCATGCTGCAGCTCGATGTACTGCCGGATCGCGCCGAAGTAGTTTCCCCAATGAAACCGGCCTGTCGGTTGTATTCCCGAAAGTACCCGCATGCTTGGACCTCTTGCTTGTTGACGACCGGCCAGGTTCAGCGTTTCACGGCCAGGGTGCCGATGACGTCGGTGAGGCGTGACGCCCCGAGGCTGGCGACGGCCTCGGGCAAAGCATCGAGAATCTCCATGCTGGCCGTGGGTCGGTAGAAGTTCGCTGTGCCGATCTGCACGGCCGATGCGCCGGCGACAAAGAACTCCATGCAATCGTCGATCGTGGCAATGCCCCCGATTCCCACGACGGGGATCTGCACCGCTTGCGCCACCTGGTAGACGCAGCGCAACGCGATCGGCTTGATGGCGGGACCGCTCAGGCCGCCCAGGACATTCCCCAGCAACGGGCGGCGTTTGCGCCAATCAACCGCCATACCGAGGCAGGTGTTGATGACCGAGATCGCATCGGCGCCCCCCTCGGCCGCGGCCGACGCGATCGTCGCCAATTGGGCGACGTTGGGCGTGAGCTTGGCCAGCAGTGGACGCGTGCTGGCGCGCCGGCATCCCGCGACGACCTCGTGGCACAAACGCGGATCGGTCCCGTAATCCACGCCGTGGCTGACGTTGGGACACGAGAGATTGAGCTCGATGGCGGCGACCCCCGCCACCTCCTCGAGTCGCGTCGCCAGCGCCACGAACTCGTTGCTGGTGCGGCCGGCGATGCTGACGATGATGGGCACTCCGATTCCCGCCAGGTACGGCATGTGGTGAGCGATGAAGGCTTCGATCCCATCGTTGTCGAGGCCGATCGAATTGAGCATTCCGCCGGTGGTCTCGACCGTGCGCCAGGGGGCATTGCCGGCGCGGGGTTCCTGGGTGATCGTCTTGGGGAGAATTCCCCCCAGGCGGCGGAGATCGACGAGCCCTTGCATCTCGCGCGCGTAACCGAAGGTTCCCGAGGCGACGAGGATGGGGTTTTCCAGCCGCAACCGGCCCAATTCGACTCGGAGATCGACGCCGGAGGATGTCACGATGCGGAGCGCAGACCTGCTACTGAAGAGTGGTCGCCGACGGCGACAATGGCTTGCCAGCACACCTCCACGCCAGAGCAGGGAGGTTCGACTCTGGCAATGTATCGCTCGGGCCATGCGGGGGCAATTGGGCTCACCCCCGGGAGGCGATCCTGCACGCAGCTCGCTAGCAGGCGGTTTGCGCGACGAGCCGGATGCGGAGCCCGGCGGGGATGCGGCCGTCAGGCGCCGCCGCACTGCCCGGAGCGCATCCACCCAAGGATCGCGGGCGCAGCAGCTCGCAAGACGGCGGCGCTTTGTCCACCATGTGGCTAGATGATGCCGCCGTGCGTGCGGTAAGGCGACATGTGATTGGGTTGATCGAGGAACCAGATCCGCTCCCATTCGTCCAGCAACAATCGCAGGTTCTCCGACGTGAACAGCAATTGCTGCGCGCGCCGGCCCGGATCGGCCGAATAGGCAGGCAGAATGCAGCCGGTGGCCGTGGCGAGACAAAGCCCGGCGGTGGCTGCCAACAAAAACTTACGCATACAACGACTCCTCCGTGAGACGCCGCGACCCCGCGACCGCGGGATTGCTTCACGCACTCGTCGGTCCTAAGTGGTCGTGATTCATCGTCTTACCAACACCTGGCGCCGCGATCGTCGGGGGCCGATGCATCGCCGGTCGCGGAAGGATCCCCGCGAGAAACGCATCGCCCCGCCTTGCCAGCGTGATTCGATAACTGCTGCTCTGATTCGCGGATAGGCTCAACCGAACGGGCCTGGGACGGATCCGTAGGGGAGCGGCGACGTGTGTCGGGGGCAGCAACTGCGGCCGGCGTCCGCGATTGGGGACACTCGAGCACGCGGGGAGCATTCGACGGAAAGCTCCACTGAGAAAGGGTTTATTTGCGAAGTCCCGAGCGTCGCTAGGAATGGCTCGGATGAGCGGTTGGTGAACCGCCCCAGGGTCAGCCGGTGCGTTCGTGAGCGTCGTAACCGGGCCTTAGACCAGCGGTTTCGGCGACGGAGCCATCCGTGCTCTGATTCAGCCGGGAAGCTTCGGCAGCAGCCTGGCGATCGAGTTCGCGAACCCGTTCTTCCATCTCCTTACCGGGCTTGAACGTTACGACATACTTCTCGGCGACGAAGACCTTATCGCCCGTGCGGGGATTGCGAGCCTTGCGAGCCGCGCGTTTCTTCACTTCGAAGACCCCGAAGTTTCGCAGCTCGATGCGTCGCTCTTCGACCAACGTCTCGACAATCGCGTCGAACGTCTTCTGGACGATCTCTTTGGTCTTGAGCTGGGTGAGCCCGATCTCGTCCGAGATGGTCTTGACGATTTCTTTCTTGGTCACGACTCGGTTCTCCTGTGCACAGGCGGCGCCGTGCGACCCACCCGGTCGCCCCGACCAACCAGGTCATGCTCCAAGTGTAGATGCCGTAATAAGTAGAGTCAACAGCTTTCGCCTGTTGCCACGCTTGGAGGGTGGCGGAACAGGGGCGCTGTCGGCCCTTGTCGGAATCTACCGTAAAGACGGTAACATCAAATTTTCAAAGATCTTACGCAAGATTCCAGCGTTTCGGTCGCTGCTGTAACGCCGTAAGTCGATATGTTTCAATCGATTAGAGGCGGTTTTTTGCGGCGACTGCGAGGCCCCTTGCAACCTCGGCGACGTCTGAGACCTTAGCGTCCCAGCTACTATCGACGGCACGATCCGCAAACTTCAACCAATCGGCAAACTCGCTACGACTCGCCGGACGAGCCGCTCCCAGCAGGAGCGGGAGCCTCTTGCCAGCGCCAGCAAGATGTCGGCCGAGGACTGCAACTGGCTGCCCCCCGCCGGAGTGGAGCGTTCGCGCGCCGGAGAAGCGGCTACAGCCGGATGACCTTGAGTTGCTCGTTGATCTTGTCGAGCGGCACGAGCGTCCCTTTGCCGCTGCCAGGACACACCTCACAGGTCTGCTTCCAGGCTTCTGGC
>JAEUIK010000406.1 GCA_016793185.1 Planctomycetaceae bacterium
AGCGGAGACTCGCCCGGGTGCGATCCTCGGAGAGGCCGATCGCCCGCAGGACGTGGCTGGGCTCGGGATTGGCCGAAGTGCAGGCGCTTCCCGAGCTGACCGCCACGTCGCGCATGCTCATCATCAGGGCCTCGCCGTCGACATCGGCGAAGCTCACGTTCAGGTTGTTGGCCAGCCGCCAGTCGGGCGGGTCGAGCTCGGGGCCGTTGAGGGTGACGTCCTCGATGGCTTCTTGCAGCCCGGTGAACAAGCGATCGCGCAGTCCGCGGCAGCGCGCCTCCTCGGGGGCTCGTTCGGCGCGGCACAGCTCCAGCGCGTGTGCAAATCCGACGATGCCCGGGACGTTGAGGGTGCCGCTGCGCATGCCGCGTTCCTGGCCGCCGCCATCGATTTGCGGTTCGAGCCGGACACTCGGCTGCCGGCGGCGCACATAGAGGGCGCCGACGCCCTTGGGTCCGTAAATCTTGTGGGCCGTGAAGCTCAGGAGATCGACGCCCAGGGCCTCGACGTTGACGGGAATGCGCCCGACTCCCTGCGTGGCGTCGCAATGCAGCAGGACGCCGCGCTCCTTGCAGATCCGGCCGATCTCGGCCAGCGGTTGGATCGCGCCGATTTCGTTGTTGGCCAGCATGACGCTCACCAGCAGCGTGTCGGGACGGAGCGCCGCGGCGACCTGCGCCGGTTCGATCAGCCCGGCACGCGGCGAGCCGGTCTGCGCGGTCTGGAGCAATGTGACGTCGAAACCTCGCCGGCCCAGTCGTCCGAGGGGATCGAGGACCGATTTGTGTTCGGTCGCGACGCTGATGAGGTGGTTGCCGGGACGCCGCTCGCGCTGCGCCACGCCGCGAATGGCCAGGTTGTTGCTCTCGGTGGCGCCGCTGGTAAAGACGATCTCTTGCGGCTGGGCACCGACCGCCGCGGCAACCTGCTCGCGGGCTTGATCCACGGCCTCTTTGGCCCGCCAGCCGAACACATGGCTCGTGCTCGCCGCGTTGCCGTAAATCTCGCCGAAGAACGGCAACATCGCGGCGACCACGCGCGGATCGACCTGCGTCGTCGCGTGATTGTCGAGATAGATGGGCAGGTCCGGCATGGCACTGATTCCGCTCCGCGCACCCAATGAGCCCGGGCGACCCGCCAGAGCCCAGTGAACCGTGGGAAGAACTTCCCCACAGGATGCTTTGATCGCGCGGTTCGCTCTAAATTCTAAGTCGCCCTGCCGGCGGCGGCTATCGCCCGATTGCGGGCACTACCGGTGCCAGATGGCCCTGCCGGACCTGGCCGGTGGAATTCAGCCGTCCTCGCGTTCCCAGCGGTTGGGACTCCCCGCTACGCGGCCGAAGAGCGCCTCGAGGCAGATCTGCGACCAGGTTTCGAAGCGGCTCAGATCGGCGAGGAGGTCGTCGACGGGGACAAAGCCCGCCTCGACGATCTCGCTCTCGCGGGGCGTGACGGCCGGGCGCTCGACATCGACGAGGTGCACGATGCCCAAGTGGACCTGGCCGACGGGCGTCTGGTCGTCGTTGATCAAGCCCACACAGCGCTCGACGAACGGGGTTTCGACGACGACCTCCTCCTCGACCTCCCGGCGGCGTCCTTCGGAGTAGGCATCGAGGTCGCCGGCCATGGCGTCCGCGCTCGAGACGTGCCCGCCGATGCCGATGCTGCGTTTGCTATGCAGGCGGCCTTCGCCCTGGCCCTTGCCCCGGGTGTAGCAAAAGACGTGATCCCGTCCGGCGGCATCGAGGTGGCGGAAAATCACATACGGGATCAGTTGCTTGAAGCTGGGATCCTGCTCCATCTCGGCCCGGGGGCGGTAACTCGCATGCTCGGCGCGGAGCAGTTCCTCGAGATACCGCTCCGGCTCGGGGCAAAAGCCCTGGAAATGTCCGATCCGGTGGAACAAATCGGTGGGCACCACCAGGACGTGTTCGGTTTCCACTTCGAGCATGCGCTGAGTCCTTTCGTCGTGGGCTCCGCCTGGGGCCGATCGAGGGTGCGGCCCGCTGCGGCCGCGGCTGTGGGCGAGTATAGAAGCCCGCGCCCAGCTTGGCGAGTCTTGCCGCGAGATTCCCGAGCGCCGGGCCGGGCCTTACACGATCAGCATCGCGTCGCCGTAGCTGTAGAAGCGGAACTCGCTGCGAATCGCCTGGTCGTACGCGCGGCGGATCAAATCGTCGCCGCCGAAGGCGCGCACCAGTACCAGCAGCGTCGAGCGCGGCAGATGGAAGTTGGTGAGCAGGGCGTCGACGCTGCGAAATTCATACGGCGGTCGAATGAAGAGATTCGTTTCGCCTTGCCAGGGGACGAGCTGGCCCCCCACCGACGCGCTTTCGAGCACGCGCACGCTGGTGGTGCCAATCGCGACGATCCGCCCCCCGGCGGCGCGGCACCGGGCGAGTTGCTCGACCGTCGCGGCGTCGATCCGGCCCCATTCCGAGTGCATCTGGTGCTCGGCCAGCGTGGGAGCCTCGATCGGGCGGAAGGTCCCTAGTCCCACATGCAACGTGACGCGCGCTGTCTCGATCCCCTGTTGGCGCAGGAGCTCGAGTAGTTTCTCGGTGAAGTGCAGGCCGGCGGTCGGCGCGGCCACCGAGCCCGGCTCGCGCGCGTAGACGGTTTGATACCGCTCCCGATCGGTCGGCAGCGCCTGGCCCGCGCGGATGTACTTGGGGAGCGGGATTCGTCCGCAGCGCTCGAGGGCCGCCAACACCGGCTCGTCGCGATCGGGCGCGACGATCCAGCCGCCGCCGGCAAAGCGCTCGACAAAGGTCAGCACCAGGTCCGGGCGGCCCGCGGCATCGGTGAGCTGAACCTGGTCGCCGGGGGCCAGGCGTCCGCGTGTCTTGCCGATCAAGCGCCACAGACCGCGCTCGGCCGCCAGAAAGAGCCCCTCCCACCGGCCGCCCGAGGGAATCCGCTGCCCCAGCAACCGGGCGGGGAGCACGCGCGAGTCGTTCACCACGAGGCAATCGCCCGGCCGCAGCAGTTCGGGGAGGTCGCGAATGCGCCGCTCGGCCAGGGCCTGCGCCTGCCGATCCACCACCAACAGTTTCGCGTCGGCGCGATTGGGCAATGGCTCCTGCGCAATCAGCTCGCGCGGGAGAACGTAGTCGTAGTGATCCACATCCGACATGGTGGGCCGTCGTACGGGTCGAGAATGAGCGGCGAGAGATTCGGACTTTTCGGTGCTAGGCTTTATCATCCTCTCTGGACCTGCCCCGCGACAAGTCACTGCCGATTCGACTGAGTTGCAAGTGGATCACGACAGCCGACGCCAGCGCGCTCTCAAAATTGCATTCTGTATCACCGAGCTCGACATCGGAGGCGCCGAGCGCTGCCTGGTCGAACTTGCATGTGGGCTCGATCGCGCGCGCTTCGTTCCCGCGGTGTACGTGTTGGGAAACCGTCCCCGCCCGCCGCACGATGCGCTTTTCGCGCGGCTCGAGGATGCGCGGATCCCGGTGACCCCTTTGTTCGGGCGGTCGGCCATCGATGCGCCGCGCATCGCCTGGCTGTTGAGTCGCGCTCTGCGCCGCACGCGCCCCGACTTGCTGCAGACGTTTCTCTGGCACGCGGGCATGATGGGCCGCGTGGCGGCCAGGCGGGCGCACGTCCCCCGCGTCGTGACGGGCATCCGCGTGGCCGAGCAACGGGGCCGCCGACGCCTCTGGCTCGACCGCTGGACCGACCGCTGGGTCGATTGCCATGTGGCCGTGAGCGACGCCGTGGCGCAGTTCTCGATCGACAAGGGAGGGCTCCCGGCCTCCAAGGTCGAAGTCATCCCCAACGGAGTCGATTTGTCGCGCTACGCCGCGGTTCGGCCGGCGGATCTGACGGAATGGGGCGTGCCCGCCGGAGCGCGGGCGATTGTGTGCATTGGCCGCCTGGATCCGCAAAAACGCGTCGACTGGCTGCTGCACGCCGTGGCGCACGCCTTCAAGGGGGCGCACGACTGCCACTTGCTCGTGGTCGGCGAGGGGCCGGAGCGTGAAGCGCTGGAGCGATTGGTCAAGCAGCTTGGCCTTGAACGGCGCGTCCACCTGCTCGGCTTTCGCCGCGACGTGCCGGAGATTCTCGCGGCGTGCGAGCTGCTGGTGCACGCCTCGGCCTGGGAGGGAATGCCGAACGTCGTACTTGAAGCGATGGCGAGCGCACGCGCGGTTGTCGCGACCGATGTCGAAGGAGTTCGCGAGCTGCTCGGTCCGGCGGCGATCTCACAGGTGACGCCGGTCGACGCGCCGCGGCAATTCACCGAGAAGTTGCTAGCGTTGTTGTCCGACGCACCGCTGCGCGCTCAGCTCGGCGCTGCGAATCATGCTCGCGCTGGTGAGTATTCTTTGCAGCGGATGATCGCGCGTTATGCCGAGCTCTACGAGCGGTTGTGCGCAAAGCGCTAGCAAAAGATTTTTTCGGCAACTTGCGCGCGAGGGCGCGGATTCAACTGGCAACCAGGAAAAGCGGTTGCGCACTGCCAGCTTGATCGAACTTTCCGGCCGGCGGCGGACCGTCAAAAGAAGCGCTTGACGCTCGTCGTGGAGGCCTTATGCTTGGCCCCCTGTGGTCGCCACGGACCGCACGGCGCCGCGACCGGCTCGATCGAGCACGGGGCTCGCCGCACGAGGCAATTCTTGCCGCTTTGTTCCGAACACGAGTTGTCAGCATGGAGCCGCGTGCTGCGCGGTTCGGCCTGCGCAACGAGACAAGCAGCAGTCACCGGCCACCGACTGCCGCTTGTTCCAGCCGCCCTCGCGCGGCGATCGTTTTGCGGGTGGGGCGGAATGGAGGCCGCCTCGCTGCTTTCACCAGCAGCGGGCGTGCCAGGCGGCGAGCGCCCGAATGCTGGTAACGCATTTCGCCTGAGTGGGGCGCATGGATGCCCCCCGGGCGGATGCTGTTGAACGCTCGGAGAACCACTCTCCCGGCGATCTCTTCGCGCCGGACTGCACCCGCCAGTGTCGCGGCGCGGCCGAGCGAGGTAAACTACCCTCGTCATTCCCTGGCGTTCTCCCCGTTCTCCGATCAGGTCGCTGCGACGAACCTCATTGCGCATGCCCGAACCGACCCGCCACGTCCCCGTCATGCTGGCGGAAGTGCTCGAGCAGCTCGCGCCGCAGCCAGGCCAGATCTTTGTCGACGGCACCCTCGGGGGGGGCGGACACACCCGTGCCCTGGCCGAACTTGTCGGACCGGCGGGCCTCGTGATCGCCCTCGATCGCGATCCGCAGGCCCTCGAGCGCGCCGAAACGGCGCTGGCCGGACTGCCGATCAAGCTCGTCGAGTCGAACTTCTGCGACCTGCCCGAGGTCTTGGCGCAGCTCGAGATCCCCGCCGTCGCGGGCATCGTGTTGGACCTGGGCCTGTCGAGCGATCAACTGGCCGATCGCCAGCGTGGGTTCAGCTTTGATTCGCCGGGGCCGCTCGATCTTCGCTTCAATCCCGACGAGGGGGAGCCCGCCGCGCGGCTCGTGAATCGCCTGAGCGCCGAACACCTGGCCGACTTGATCTTCACGTTCGGCGAGGAGCGCTACAGCCGGCGCATCGCCCGCGCGATCGTCGAGCGGCGACGCACGCAACCGATCGAGACGTCGCGCGAGCTGGCGGAGCTGGTTCGGGCGAGCGTTCCGCGCCCCAAGCCGGGCGAGCGGATCGATCCCGCCACGCGGACGTTTCAGGCGCTGCGGATCTGGGTCAACGCCGAGCTCAAGTCGCTCAATATCGCACTGCGTCGGCTGCCCGAATGCCTGCAGCCGGGGGGGCGGCTGGCGATTATCAGCTTTCATTCGCTCGAAGATCGCCCCGTGAAGGAGGCGTTTCGCGCGAGCGACGTGCTGCGACCCATCGGTAAGAAGCCGCTGCGTCCCAGCCCGGACGAAGTCGAGCGCAACCCCCGGGCGCGCAGCGCCAAGCTCCGCGTCGCCGAACGACGCGCGTAGCCGTGCCGAGCCCGCGGCGCTGCTAGCTTGCTGGCGCGGTCCACTCCGCCGTTCTCGAATTTCGACCGAACGGTTATAGTCCGCCCCTTACCTCCCGGCTCTCTCGTCCGGCCGAACGGACTCGTGCCCTGTCTTCTGCTTTCTGGAAGGAGCCCTCGCAATGGGCAAGGAAACCAAGATCGGACTCACCGTACTCGGATTGCTGCTGGGCGTCTTCGGGCTGGTCGTCTACTTCAAGGTCTTCCGCCCCGAGGCGGGCCCCAGTCCGGAGGCGGTCGCCAGCGCGCTCGAGCAGGCCGAGCAGTCGACAGTCGCGGCCGTCGACGCGCTCGATGGCGGGCCGGCCGTGCAACTCAGTCCAGGCGCGGCCGAACAAGCGCCGGTGGAGTTTGGTAGTGAGAGCGTTCCGCCGGATGCCTACGGGGCGCCCGCATCCCCGGAGCTGGCGGACCAGGCTGGCTCTGAGAACTCGGCGGCCCCGCCGTTTTCGAGTCGGCGCCGCTACGCCGACGCAGCCGCCGGGGGCGAGGCAGCTCCGCTCGAGACGGAGCCGAGGGCGGACGACCGCTACGCCCAGGAACCGTACGCCGACAACCTGCAGACGCCGGTCCCGGCGGACCACGAGGTGGCCGCTGAGGGGCTCGCCGCGCCGCCGCTCGAGCCGGCAGAGATCATCGACACGGCGCCGCGCGCATTCGCGCAAGAGTTAGAATCATCCGGCGAACCAGCGGCGGCTGAGCCTGCGCAAGCCGAACCCGTCGAGCAAACGCTGGCCGAATTCGACGCCGAGCACGATTTCTCCCGGGAAGCGCCACCGCACGCCCCCGCCGAGCTGCCCGAGAGCGCGCCGGCTTATTTTAGTCCCGATGCGCGCGGCACGGCCCCGAGTGCCACGATTCAGGCGGGTGCCGAGGAAGTCGTCGCCGAGCCGCCGCAGACCCTTGAGCCGGTTGCCGAGGAACCGCATGCCGTTGAGCCGCGCGCCGGGGGAGAGGATCGCTACGGTCGCCCCGCAGCCCCCGCCTATCAGCCGTTCGCGCAAGAGGCCGCCGCTGCTGAGCCCTCGGTGGCCGAGCCCCCCATCCGTTCGCGCGAGGTCGCTCCGGCGCCGCGGGCAGCCGCATCATCCGTCGCGGCGCCGAGCCGTGCCCGTTCGGTCGAGCCCGCCGCGCCTCCCGCGCGCCTGCCGGCGGAAGATCGCTTCGCCCGCCCGGATCAGTCGTACACGATCGAGCCCAACGACAATTACTGGCGCATTTCGCAAAAGCTTTACGGGACGGGTGGCTACTTCAAGGCGCTCTTCGAGCACAACCGGCAAAAGTATCCTCGCGCCGATCGCTTGCGGCAGGGGGACGTCATCTCCGCGCCCCCTGTCGAAGTGCTCGAGAAGACCTATCCGGATCTCTGCCCCAAACCCCAGCATCGCCAGGCCGAGCAAAAGATGATGCGCGCGGTCTCGACCCGGCGACTGCCGCGCGGCGACCGGGTCTACGTCGTCGAAGAGGGGGATACGCTTTTCGACATCGCCAAGTACGAATTGGGGCAGGCCTCGCGCTGGGGCGAGCTGTACGAGCTCAACCGCGACGTCCTCGGCGACCAGGGAGACCACCTCAAGCCCGGGCTTGAACTGGTGCTGCCGGCCGAGCGGATGCGGGAGTCGGTCGCCGTCGAGCCGGGCCAGCCTGTGCGGTAAGCATCCGGGCAGGGTTGCGGGCTTGCCCGTCAACGCCCCGGTGTGCGGCGATTTCGCGATTGGCAGACCCTATCGTCCGGTCGCCGAACTTCTATAATCGACCCTTTCGGCCGCGCGCGACGGCCGCCCGAGCAGCGGCCTGGGCCGACCGCCGGGGCGTCTTGAAGTCACTCCCGTTTCAGCCAGGTGCCTACCCGTGATCATCGTCCTGCAGCCCGGTGCGTCGGAGGCCCAGATCGACCATGTCATCGAGCGCGTCCGGGGATTGGGCTTCGACGCCCATCTCAGCCGGGGGACGTACCGCACGATCATCGGCGTCATCGGCGACGAGACCAAGCTCCAGGCGGCCCCGCTGGCGGCAATCGCCGGGGTCGCTCAGGTGCTGCCGATCCTTCCCCCCTTCAAGCTGGCCAGCAGCGAGGCGCATCCCGAGCCGAGCGTCGTCAACGTGCGCGGCGTCAAGATCGGCGGCGGCAATCTCGGCATGATCGCGGGCCCGTGCGCCATCGAGTCGCGCGAGCGGCTCGACGAGATCGCCACGGCCGTCAAGGCGGCGGGGGCGAACATCCTTCGCGGCGGCGCCTTCAAACCCCGCACCAGCCCCTACGCATTCCAGGGACTCGGCGTCGAGGGCCTGCGCATCCTCCGCGAGGTCGGCGACAAGCACGGCCTGCCGGTCGTGACCGAAGTGATGGATCCGCGGCAGATCGAAGTCGTCGATGAGTACGCCGACATGATCCAGATCGGCGCCCGCAACATGCAGAACTTCTCGCTGCTCACCGAGGTCGGCCGGACGAACAAGCCGGTCCTGCTCAAGCGGGGCATGAGCTCCACCGTCAAGGACCTGCTCATGAGTGCCGAGTATGTCCTCTCGCAAGGGAATTCGCAGGTCGTGCTCTGCGAGCGTGGGATCAAGAGCTTCGACAACGAAACGCGCAACCTCTACGACGTGGCTGCGGTCCCCGCCTGCCGCAAGTTGTCGCATCTGCCGATTATCGTCGACCCCAGCCATGCGACTGGGCGCCCCGATCTGATTCCCCCCTGTGCCCTGGCGGGCGTGGCGGCCGGCGCCGACGGCGTGCACATCGAGGTCCATAACTGCCCCGAAGAGGCAATGTCGGACGGCCCGCAGGCGCTGCTGCCGGCGCAGTACGCCGAGGTCGCCAAGCAAATCCGTGCCATCGCCGCCGTGCTGGGCAAAACCATCTCGTCGCTGGAGAAATAACGTTGAGCCGCCGCCCCCTGATTGCCGGCAACTGGAAGATGAACCTCGATCGGGCTGGCGCGGTCGCGCTCGCGCAAACCATCGCGGCGCGCGCCAGCGAATTCACCAGCCGGGCCGAGCTTGCCGTTTTTCCCCCGTTCGTCTACCTCGATGCCGTGCGGTCGACGCTCGGAGCCGCTCCGGTCGGACTCGGCGCGCAGAACGTCTATTTTGAGAAGAACGGGGCCTTCACCGGCGAAATCAGCACGGCGATGCTGCTCGATCTCGGCTGCCAGTACGTGCTGCTCGGGCATAGCGAGCGGCGGCACGTGCTGGGCGAGA
>JAEUIK010000411.1 GCA_016793185.1 Planctomycetaceae bacterium
GGTTTGGGTCACCCCGGGGTGTGGCCGGTGGGGAGAGCGGGCCGGCGCCGTCGGCGACGGGCAGTTCGGAACGGACGCAACACAGCGGGCCGCGAACTCGGCTGGTGTCGGCGAGTTGGGTCGGTCCTTGGGCGACAAACCACGTTATCGGACACCCCTCTTGTGCCTTCGGCACACCGCCCCTTGTCGGGGCCGCCGGGCGGGTATTGACCCGCAAATAGACTCGCAAGGTCTTTGGCCTCGGCTGCGAGAACGAAACATCGGGGTCGCAGACCCCGACTACAGAAGGCCCCGCGAACTCGCCTCTGCGCTTGTGTCGGCGGCCGGCCTACTTCTGTAGCCGGCCTCTGTGAGGCCGGTCCGCTGACACCGACGGCAGGGTGGCCACGACCAATGCCTGGGCCAGCCTGCAAACGATTTACTCTTCGGCCCGCTTCTTCGCGGGCCTGCCGTGCGGGCAGTACGAGGAGTTACAATGACCGCTCTGCCCTTCATTCCGAAACTGGCTGCTCCCCATGACCGAACAAACTCTCGTTCCTCAGCTCCTGGCGATTCTCAAGAGTCTGCTGACGCAGGCGCCGTTGATCCTGGTCGCCCTCGCCGGGGTGCTCCTGGCGCTGCGCCGCTGGCCGCGGTCGACGGCGGCCCGCCGCTTCGCCCTGCCGGGCTTTGGGCTGCTGCTGGTGAACGCCATGTTTTTCAGCTGCGTCTGGGCCGTGCTGCCGCAGTGGCTCAGCGAGCAAGGTTGGTCGGGCCGGCAACTCGAGGCCGTTTTCACCCTCGTGGCCGTCTCGACCAACGCGATCGAGGCGATCGGGATCGCCTGCCTGGTTGTGGCGCTCTATTTAGGTGCCGCCGTCGAGCCGCGCTAGGCCCCCCCTTCGCCTTGTCCCGTTGGGGGGTGTCGGCTACAAATTCTCTAGCTGACGAACCCATTCTGCCGGCCCGATTGCCAGCGGCACTTTTTCGGGCGGTTTTGGCACGTTGCGCCCCCCGGCGTGGTGTCGCTGCTGGGCCGTTTTTCCGGTCGTATTTCGCTCCCCTGCCCGAGGTCCCGATTCATGTCCGACGAATACCTCTACGATCTTCGCGACGGTCAATTCGTGCTGTTCGAGCAGTTGCGGATCCAGCGGCTGTTTGAATTGCCGCAGTTCAGCGAGTTCACGGTCGGCGACATCGAGATGATCCTGGCCGAGGGGCTGAAGTTCTGCCAAAAGGTCCTCTCACCCACCAACAAGCTGGGCGACAAGGAAGGCTGCCGCTGGGAAAACGGCAAGGTCTACGCCCCCAAGTCGTTCCATGCCGCCTACAAGCAGCAGTGCGAAGCGGGCTGGATGGCCATGAGCACCGAGACCGAGTTTGGCGGGCAGGGGATGCCGTTCGCCGTCGGGGCCGCGTTGGGCGAGATGTTCATCGGGGCAAACCCCTCCTTGAGCATGGTGGCCGGCCTGACCCGTGCTGCCGCCGAGTTGCTGGCAGCCCACGGCACTCCCGAGATGAAGAAGAAGTTCGTCCACAAGATGGTGGCGGGCGAGTGGGGGGGCACGATGTGCCTGACCGAGCCGCAAGCGGGCACGGCCCTGGGCGACATCACCACCATGGCCCACAAGCGCGACGGCAAGTACTACGTCCGCGGCCAGAAGATCTTCATCTCCGGCGGCGAGCACGACATGGTCGACAACATCGTGCACCTCGTGCTGGCGCGCTGCGAGGGGGCCTCGCCCGGCACCAAGGGGCTGAGCCTGTTCGTCATTCCCAAGTACCGCGTCGGCGCCGACGGCAAGCTGGGTGAGTTCAACGACGTCACTTGCGCCGGCATCGAGCACAAGATGGGGATCAACGCCTCGCCGACTTGCCAGCTCGTCTTCGGCGAGAACGATCGCTGCGAAGCGGAGCTGATCGGCTCCGAAGAGCAGGGCATCCGCCTCATGTTCGACATGATGAACTCGGCGCGGATCGGCGTCGGCCTGCAGGGGGTGGCGATGGGCTCGTGGGCCTACCTGCTGGCGCTCAACTACGCCCGCTCGCGCATTCAGAGCCCCGAGATGAAGAACGTCCGCGACGCTGCGGCCAAGAGCGTGCCGATCGTCAAGCACCCCGACGTCCGCCGGATGCTGGCGACGATGAAGGCCCTGATGGAAGGGGGGCGCTCGCTGCTGTTGCACACGTCGTTCTGCCTCGACCTGGCGGCGCACTCGCCCGACGCCGAAGAGCGCGAGCGATTGCTGGCGCGGGCCGAGCTCTTCACGCCGATCTGCAAGGCGTGGTGCAGCGACACCGGCTACGAAGCGGCCACGCTGGCGCTGCAGACCTACGGCGGCCACGGCTACCTGCACGACTATCCCGTCGAGCAGATCGTCCGCGACGTCAAGATCGCGTCGATCTACGAAGGGACCAACGGCGTGCAGGCCCTCGACCTGCTGGGGCGCAAGGTGGGGCGCAAGGGAGGAACCACGTTCCTGGCCCTGATGGGAGATATCCAGAAGTTCATCGACGCCCAGAAGGATCATCCCGCGCTGGGGGCCCAGATCGCGCAGTTCGCCGGCCGCAAGGAAAAGCTCGAGGCGACGACGATGAACTTTGCCATGCAGCAGATGTCGGGCGACCTCGATTACCCGCTGCTGTCGGCGACCCCGTACCTGCGGATGTTCGGCAACGTGGCGGTCGGCTGGCTGCTGCTCGAGCAGGGAGTCGTGGCACATGCGGCCCTGGAGCGGCTCGCGGCGGACCGCCAAGCGACCACCGCCGAGGCGCGGCGGGCCTTGATCGCCGACAACGCCGACGCCCGGTTCTACGACAACAAGATCAAGACCGCGCAGTTCTTTATCTCGAACCTGCTCTCGCAGAACGAGCACATGGCCGCGCTGATCGCCAGCGGTGATCGCAGTCCCCTGGAGATGAGTTTCGAAGAGTAACACGCGCCAGCCCTGGGGGGCGAAGCCAACGCGACCGGTGGTTGCTCGAGCGCCGCAAGGATGCGCGCCTCCGCGGCCGCGATTCCCTCTTTTCCAGCAAGGTCACGGATGAACTACTACGATCTCGACCCCCGCGAGCAGAAGCAGCGCGCCTTGGCGCGATTCTTCAAGTACCTGCGCGATTACATCCAGCCGTACCATCCGTACCTGCGCAAGCTCTATCGCGACCGCGGGATCGACGTCGGCAAGCTCCGCACCGAGGATGACCTGCGGCGGCTGCCGATCATCGACAAGAACCATTTGCGGCAGGAGCCGCAGCTCTTTATTCTGCGTCCCAACTCGCCCGACGCCCCGCTGCCGGCCGGTTACGAGACCGAGCCGGTCTCGACGGGGATGAAGCTCAAGTACCTGGCGCAAGCGATCGCGGCCTGGCGCAGCGATGCGAGCCACCTGGTGCGCCGCGAGGGGCTGAAGGACCTCGCCCGCCGCCAGGGCTTCCGCGAGTGGCTGCCGATCCATTTTCACGTCTCGACGGGCTCGACCGGCACGCCAACGCCGGCCGCCTACACGCATTACGATCTGACGAAGATCCTGCCGCAGATCGCCGGGCTGATGGTCCGGCCCAAGCAGCTTGATCCCAACGACGTCTACTTCGACTGGTCGGAGCGGACGTTCAACATTTTTCCCGGCGCGCCGCACCTGGCGTTCTTCGCGCCGGTGCTGGCCAAGGTGGGGCTGGGGACTTCCAGCTTCGAGACCTTCGGCGGCGCGGTCATTCCCACCGACCGGCAGATCGCGATCTTCGCCCAAGGGGGCTTCTCGTCGATGACGGCGGTCCCGTCGTACCTCGTCCACTGGATGCGGAAGGCGCTGGAGCTGCAGCGTCAGGGAGCCATCGGCCGGCTCGAGTCGTTCAAGCGGGTTGTCGTCGGCGCCGAGCCGCTGAGCGAGTCGCTCCGCGAGTACATCCGCTCGCTGGCCCATGAACTCGGCGTCCATCCCAAGTTCCGCGTCTTGCAGACGCTGGGGATGACCGAAATGAAGTGGGCTTTCCTCGAGTGCGACGAAGGCTCGGGCCTCCACGTCAGCCCCAAGTACTACTACTGGGAGCTGCTGCATCCCGAGACGCGCGAGCCCGTGGCCGAGGGGGAACCGGGCGTGCTGACGTTCAGCCACATCGGCTGGCGCGGCACCGCGCTGGTGCGCTATTGGACGGGCGACCTGATTAAGGGGGGCATGCGCTGGACGCGCTGCGAGAAGTGCGGCTACACCTTCCCGCGGATCTATCCGCCCATCTGCCGCGCCGAGAAGGACTTCACCAAGATCAAGGGGACGCGGGTCGACCTCTCGAACCTGATCGAGAGCGTCCGCGACACGCCGGGGGTGCGGCACTTCCAGGTCTCGATCGAAAGCGAATCGGCGGTCGATCAGTATTCGCGCGACGTGCTGGCCATCCACGTGGTCGCCGAGCCGGGCGTGGTGACGGTGGATCTCGAAGCGCAGATTCGCCACCGCGTGAAGTACTACACCGAGGTCAGCCCCGACCACGTCCGCTTCGAGCAGAACGAGCCGGAGTTCGAGAAGCGGCTCTTCGCCCGCAACGGCATCAAGGCCGAGTACGTGCTGGAGCGGCGGAGCGAGCACGTGTAGGGCGCGCGCCGCTTAAGTCGAATTCCGAGCGGCCCGGGGGACTACTCCAGCTCCCACGGCCCGCCGGCGGGAAGCAGATCTCGCAGGGGACACTCCCCGCAGAGCGGCTCGGCGCGGCAGAACTCCTGGCCGACGCGCTGCAACCAAGCGTGGAACTGGTAGCAGTCGTCGGCCGATTCCAGGCCCGGGCTGGCCAGTTCAGCGCGCAGGGTCTCGCGATCTTCGCCTGGCGTCAGCCAGCCATGGCGGACGCCAACGCGGTGGCAGGCCGTCGAGATCGGCACGACCGGCCGACCGCCGGCCACGAGCAGGAGCAACTCGATCGTTTCGGGCCCCAGGCCGGCGATCCGCTGCAAACGGCCGCGCAGCGCCGTGGTCTCGAGCGCAAAGAATTCCTCCAGCGAACCGGCGGACTCGTCGACGACGCTCCTGGCGAAATCGCCCAGGCGGCGGGCGAGCTTGCCGCGCGCCGCGCCCGGCAGCAGCTCCGCCAACTCGGCGGCGCTGGTTTCCGCCAGGGCGTGGAGGTCGAGCAAGTCAGCGCGGCGCAGTTGCTCGATCAGCTGCGCGGCGCTCGCCGCGCTCTGCCGTTGCGCGATCACCACGAGCGCGCGTTCGAGTGCGGTAGCGCCCCGCGGTTCGGGCGCGCGACCGTAGCGGCGGCGCAGTTGTTCGAGCGCTTGTTGCCAAGGCACAGCCATCGCCGTTCTTTGGGTTGGGATTCCAAGTCGACCGTGAACCGCGCGGTTTGCTAGCACGCGTGGGAGTTGAGCGTGCCTGCCGCACAGTCCTTGTCAAGTCCCAAATCGCACTTCGCCCGGCGACTGCGAGAAACTCTCTTTGTCGCTTGCGCGCGGCGATTTATAATGCACGCTCCGACGTACGTTCCGGCCGCGCTCCGCAACCTCGGCCGGTCAGGTAAAGGAACATCCGCTGTGCTTTCCGTTCGACCCAAAATCGCCGAGCTGGTTTTCCAACTCTATGGACGACCGCTGCACCCCGAGTTGTTCCAGGTCTATAATTCGCGCACGGTGCGCCGCGGAGCGTACGAAGCCAAGATCGACATCACCGGCGCCGGCCACGTGGTCACCTGGCAATACCAGGGGCTGACCCTGACCGAAGTGGCGACCAGCGCCCAGCATCCCCTGCCGCAAAAACGCCGCCTGCTTTCGGCCCGCCTGCGGGGGTTGCGCAACGACCGCGTCGAGTGCCGCGGCGGGGCATCCTACCAGGTGAGCTTCCAGCTCGAACCGGTCGAGCCTGAGGTTTTTTGGACCTTCCAGCAAGAGCTGGCACTCGACGGCCAGCGGCAGGGCATGCTGCACAAGTTCGATTCGAGCGGACGCATGGCGCTCGGCGCCCTCAGCTATATCAACGTCGAGACGCGCAACAGCTGCCTGCTGGTCCAGGCCTTTCACACCTTCCCCGACGACTACGCCATCGTCAAAAGCCAGTCGCTGTTCGAGATTCCGTAGGCGAAGCGCGATCCGCGCCCGCTCCCCGGCATCCTCGTCATCTGCTCCGTGGGGCGCCAACGATCGGAAACCAGCGAAGTTTCGCGCGCAACGACGCCCAGGCGTGAAACGATAGAGCGAAGGCTACGGCAACTGACGGTGCAGGGGGGATGCGGGTCCGGCACACCTAGTGCCCGCTCGCGCAGCTCCCGCAGCCGGTGGCTTTGCCAATGGCGCAGCTTCCGCAACCGGCGCCCACGGCCTCGGCCGTGCCGCAGCCCGGTCCGCAGCCGGTGAGGAGCGTATCGGTGAACTGCCGGAACTGGGCGGTCGCCTCGTAGACCTCGGCAAGCTCGCTGCAGACTTCCTGCAGCTCCTCGGGGGGCTCGCCCAGAAAGTAGAAGACGAGCGATTGCCCGTCGAAAAGGTGCTCGACGTCGAGCAGCACGGTCGCGAGGCCCAACTCGCTGATGCGGGCCGAGCAGGCTTCGTAGGCCGCCGCGCGGTTCTTCTCGAGGCGCGCCGCCAGCAGCTGATCCTCGAGCGCGGCCGGGCGGAGGATCGTGCCCTCGGGCTCGCCTTCGTTGAGATCGGAGGGGGGAGCCAGGACCTCGGCCAGTTCGAGCCCGCGCCCCGTGCGGACCACGACCTGGGTGCCGCGTGGATAGCGCAGGGCCTCGGCGGCGGTAAAGTTGCCGACCGCGCCCAGCGCTCCGACGCGAACTATGTGACAGCGCGGCATTGCCGGCTCCCCTCGCCCGTCTTGACCCCGCGGATGATCCGCTCCTGGCAATTCTGGCTCAGCGGGGCGGCGTTGCCAAGCTCAAGCGGGCGGGAATTGCACCTTGTCGCCCGTCGCCGAGCGGGGATACTAGAACGACAGTTCGGTGCGTCCCCCGGGGGATCTTGCGCGATCCCTCGCGTTGTCTTGATTGACGAGTACGACTCCATGATCGAAATCGCCTCCTCCGCTCCCGCGTTTTCCCCCGCAACCGGCTCGCGCTGGCAGCAGCTTGCCGATCGGGTCCTGGCGGGCGAGCCCCTCTCGCGCGACGCCGCGTTGGCCGTTCTGGCCTGCCCCGACGACGAACTGCTCGAACTGCTGGCGGCGACATACCGGGTCCGCCGGCAATTCTTCGGCAAGACCGTTCAGCTGTACTTCCTGATGAACGCCAAGAGCGGACTCTGCCCCGAGGACTGCGGCTATTGCTCGCAATCC